>CALAVA010000074.1 GCA_937892025.1 uncultured Bacteroidales bacterium | reverse complement strand
AAGAAAAAAACTCACCATTTTTCGATTTGAGCAAAGAACCACTTTTTACCATAGAAGACATCAAAAACAAATTGCCACATCGTCCACCATTTTTGTTGGTGGACAAAATTATGGAAATGACAGAAACAAGAGTGATAGGAGTAAAAAATGTTACCATGAATGAGCCTCACTTTATCGGTCATTTTCCTGAACAAGCAGTCATGCCGGGCGTACTTATTATGGAAGGATTAGCCCAAACGGGAGGTGTTCTCATTTTGTCGCAAGTGCCAGACCCTGAAAATTATCTCACTTTTTTCATGAAAATGGACAAAGTCAAATTCAGAAGAAAGGTTGTTCCTGGAGATACTTTAGTTTATGAAATGGTACTCTTGGAGCCTGTCCGTAGAGGCATTTGTCACATGTATGGAAAAGCATTCGTAAATGGACTCGTAGCCGCCGAAGGCGAATTGATGGCTCAAATAACCAAATACAAATAGTGTCAAAAATACGCTATTTTGATTATATCGCTTCTACACCACTTTGTACAGAAGCCAAGCAAGCGATAATGGACACTTTGGATATTTTTGCCAATCCGTCTGCTACACATAGACTTGGACAAAAAAGCCGTGTGGTAATAGAAAACGCCCGTAACAAAACGGCTGCACTATTGCATTGTAAACCTGATAACCTTATTTTTACCTCAGGAGCAACAGAGGCTATCAATTTGGGCATTCAGAGTGTCTGCAAAAAATTTGATGTTCAAACAATTATAACATCACCTTTGGAACATGCCGCCCTATTAAAAACAACTGAACATATCGCCCAAATTCAACAAATACAATTGCTACACGTTGTTCATAACAAATTGGGAATCATTGATTTAAAAAATTTAGATGACTTATTGGCAGCCCACCCAAAAGCCTTAGTTTGTCTTATGCATGCCAACAACGAAATAGGAAACCTATTGCCAATAAAAGAAGTTGGGAAACTCTGCCGACAACACCAAGCCTTGTTTTTTTGTGATATGGTACAAACAATCGGAAAATATCCCATTTATCTTGACGAATTGCCAATAGACTTTGCGGTCGGTTCTGCTCATAAATTCTATGGAAGCAAAGGTTGTGGATTGTTATACCACAAACAAAACATAGATTCATTGCTATTAGGGGGACATCAAGAACGAAATTTGCGTGCAGGCACCGAAAATATTGCAGCCATTGCTGCCATTGCCGAAGCATTAGAAATGACATTGAAGACTTATCCTACAGAAAAACAAAGAATTGAAGACTTAAAATTTTTCTGTATCAAACTCTTACAAGAAAAAATTCCTGAAATTTGTTTTGTCGGCAATTGTCAAAATGGTGGATTATACAATTTAATCAACTGTTATATTCCTGATATTGAAACAGATATTCTTGTTATGCAATTAGATATGGCCGGCATTGCCGTTTCTATGGGCAGTGCTTGTAGCAGCGGAACGGCAAGACCAAGTCATGTTGTACAAGCATTAGGATTACCACAAAAAAGCATAAGAATCAGTTTGGGAATACCGACACAAAAAGAAGACATAGAATACATGGTCGCACAAATGGAAAAACTTGTAAAAAATAGAACTAAAACTAAAGTATAGAGCGAGGCTCATATTGTTCACCGCTTTTTTTGTATTTTATTATACTAAAGCCGTTGCTCTTTCGTTTTCATAGACAAACCAAAATTTTTAAATAATGAAAAAAATTGTTATCATTTTAGCCATCATCTGTGCATGTGTTTGGCAGGCAAATTGCCAACAATATTTTGATGCTGTCATTATAAAAAACCAAAAAGATACGATTTTTGGGAAAATTGTCAATATTACAGATTCTGCGGTTGTTGTTGATAGGTTTAATGTTATTTTTGAAATTTCCAAAGAAAATATCGAAAACTACATAAGCAACTATAGAGAAATGACCCCACACGAACAAGCTTTGATGCAACAAATAGACAATATTTACAATACAGATTTGGGCTACAAAACAGCAGGATATTATTTAAGAAAATCTGCACGAAACTTTTCGACAGGCTTGCCTATTTTTGCCATTGGTACAACAACTTTTGTCTGTTCTCTTACACTTTGCGAGGATAAACCACCTATAAAATATGTCTTGTTAGCCTCAGGCTGTGCTGCAATAGGAACAGGAGTATTTTTTCTGTTGAGAAGTTTTCATTTTATCAACAAAACTGGAAAAATATTAGACATGGAAAAGGCTTCATTATATGTTGCTCCGTCCACTCAAAATGATATTGGTGTACAATTAAAATTCTAAAAAAAACATTTTTTTGCTTTTTTTTCTTGCACAATAAAAAAATGATTATTTTTGCAAAATAATTAATCTTATTTTTTAACACTTAAATTTTATCACAATGAAAAAGTTTTTATTTATTATGCTTTCTGTAGCAGTAGTAGCATTCTGTTCTTGTAACAAAGACGATGACAAAGACAAAAACAAGGATAGTAATAGCGGTAGCAATAGCAAAGAAGAACAAGTAACCACAGGCGGGTCTATGACCTACAACAATGAAACCTTTGAATTGACTAATGCTGTACAACAAAATTATGGGAAAACAATTCCCGGCAATCCTCCACAAGCTGTGTCTAACAATTATGTTGAAGTTGCCTTACATAAAATAGTAAAAATAGATCATGAAGGACAAAATTATTACGACACATTACATTTTATCAAAATAGGATTATTTGTGTCAGGAGAAACATTGGAAGCAGGAACTTATCAACAAGCTAATAATGCTAATATCGGAACTTATCTTAACTCACATGCTATAGCAGGTTATTTCTTCGGTCACGGAAGTCCAGCACGTGGAGAAATATTCCAGAAAGTGGGTAAATATACAGGCGATGTAGTTGTGAAGAAAGAAGGAGACATCTATACTATTACTATAGATTGGAAAGATGATGAAAACAAGACCTTAACAGCAACATGGACAGGTAGATCGGAAGAGCACACGTCTGAACTCCAGTCACATCACGATCTCGTATGC
>CALAVA010000073.1 GCA_937892025.1 uncultured Bacteroidales bacterium | reverse complement strand
AAGCAAATAAAAATTTAGTATATAATAAAAATATGGATTGGTTCAGATGTAAGAAATGCAATAAACCGTTGTTGAAACTTACGGAAAAATCAATAGTGGTGAATGAGATATACTGCCGATGTTGCAAGACTTCTTTTCAAGTTGAGATACAAAATGGCAGGGTTATAAAGAATGAGGAATTGCCAAAAAAGTAATTCATCAAATTCGTACCTTTAAGGTCTATCAATTAAGTTTGATAGACCTTTTTTTTATAATTCCTATAAGGAGCGAAAAATGGAAACTGTTGAAACACAGGAAGTTGAAACACCTACAACTGAAAAGACGGTGGAAGCAAACGTTGATACACAGACAACGGAAAAAATAGTGGAAGCAACGGTAGATAAACCGTATCGGACATTTGCGACACAGGCGGATTTTGACAGACACAGTGCAGGAATTCTTAATTCGGCAAAAAATAAGGCAGAAAAGGAATTACTTGCTATGCTTGGATTAAAACCTGATGAAAAAGACAAGTTGGCAAAGTTCAAAGAGGCTTATGACAACACTCTTTCAGAAACGGAGAAACAAGCGAAGAATCTTGAAAATCTGAATAGTGAAGTGAATTTGCTTAAAAGTCAGATTGCAGAAAAAGACGCTATCATTAGTGCTTTATCGCAGTTGACAGGTAAGAATTCAAATGATGTAGACAAGTACGTAAAAATGGCTAAAGGCTTAGTTGATGAAAACACAAACATTGAACAAGCACTAGCACAAGTACTTAGTTTTACAAAAATTGAAGAAAAGACCGTTCCAAAAGGAAAACCGTTGAATGAGCCGTCAACACCTCAAATCGAGGATAATCCATTCAAAAACGGCAATCTTACGGAACAAGGGAAATTAATTAAAACTGATAGGGAAAAAGCACGTGAAATGTATATGGCAGTTTACGGAAAAGCCCCATCGTGGTAATAAAAGAGGAGATTAAATTATGGCTTACACAAAGATTGCTGATGTTATTCAGCCTGAATTGTTTGCTCAGTATGTTATTGATAAGACTACTGAAAAAAGCGAAATTATGAATGCAGGTGTTGTAGAGAATAATGCGGAACTTAACCGCCTTATTACTGGCGGTGGTACAATTCTTACAATGCCAAAATGGAATGACCTTAGTGGTAATTCGCAGGTTCTTGATGATACTAACCCTATCACAGTTAGCAATATCACAAGTAAATCTGAACTTGCAACCTTGCTCATTCGTGCTAATGCTTGGGGTGCTCATGAACTTGCAGGTGCTTTGGCAGGTGATGACCCTATGCGTGTTATTGCAGAGCGTGTTGCTGATTGGTGGGTTCGTGATGAAAAGAAAAACATTATGTCAATCCTCAACGGTGTATTCAGTGCTTCAAATATGTCAGGACTTGTTTCTGATATTACAAGTGCAACAGACCCAAAGATTTCTGCTAATGCGGTTCTTGACGCTAAACAGTTGATGGGCGATGCAAGCGATTTGCTTACAATGATTTATATGCACTCAGCAACATTCACTGAATTGCAGAAACAGAATGTAATTCAGTTCATTCCAGTTGCAGAAAGCAAGATTCAGATACCTACATATCTGGGTTATCGTGTTGTATGTGATGATTCTGCTCCAGTTGATACAAGCGGAACTACTCCAAAATATACAACTTACCTGCTTGCTCGTGGTGCTATTCAGCGTGGTATGGGAACTCCAGTATCACTTACAAGCGTTGAAACAGACCGTGATTCACTTGGTTCTACCGATTATCTTATTAACCGTCAGGCAAAAGTTCTTCACCCGAAGGGAATTTCTTGGATTGGTGGTGCTAACATCACAGGTGCTACGCCTAGCGATGCAGAACTTGCGACTGGCACAAACTGGAATCGTGTTTCAGACATCAAGAAAATCGGCATGGTTAAACTTGTGCATACACTGTAAGGCGGTGAAGTATGGGTTTGAGTTCATTCAACGCAATGCGGGCTAGAATGAAAGCGGAGGCAAAGGCACTTGAAAATTCAAGTGCTAAAGTTGAAGTGAAAGAAACTGAGCCTGCTGAAAAGGTTGAAGTGTCAGAGCCGATTGTTGCCGTTTCGGCAACAAAAAAGACTGACGCTGAAAAACTGAAAAAGAAGAAAAAGGAATAGCGAAAATGGCTGACGGCAATGAAACGGAATTTGATTATTTGTCAAATGTGAAACTGTTATTGGGAATTTCAGACGGTAAAACTGATGAAATCCTCCAGTTATACATTGAGATAACGACTAATGAAATTCTCAATTACTGCAATATCAGTGAATTGCCGTCAGCCTTAAACTATACCTTGTGCCAAATGGTTGCGGATTCATACCGTGATAATCTGAAAAGCAATGCTACTAACAGTGTTGTAGGCAATGTTTCTAGTATTTCAGAAGATGGGCGGAGTGTTTCATTTACAAATGGAAGTGAAATAAAAACCGACATTGAGGATAGAATAACTAGGATACAAGAATTAAAACGCTATAGGAAGTTGTACAGGGTATGAGTGGGTTTAACTTTGGGCAGATTGGAAGCATAATGTCAGAAATGTTTGATTCAGACTTTTTAGACATTAAAAGAGATGTCGGGAGCAATTTGCAAGAAATGTATTCAAACGTACCTTGCCATATTGCTTTTGCGTCAACCGACAATCCTGACCCAACGACTGTTGACACCAAGCCGATAATCCAAAGCATAAATGTCCATATGCCATTATGGGTAGATATTCAAAACAATGATTTTATTGTTGCAAAAAGAGTGGATAGTGAAGGCAACTTGCTTAAAACTTATAGTGGCAGGTGCGGTAATCCAATAGTATCAGAGGGCAGAAAAAAAGTTTTAATGACTATGTCTGCAACTGAATCTGAAGAGCCAACACCTGTACCACCAAAAAATCCTGCAACAATTACAATCAACTATCTTTCAAGCGGAATTCCCATTCAGGATTCTATTAAGAAAACAATTGAAGTTGGAAATGTATTTAGTATAAATGCCCCAGTAATTGAGGGTTATTTTGCTGAATATTGTGTTATAAATGGCGAGAAACAAGAATCTGCAACGGTTTATATTGCAGATGTAAAAAATGTTGAATACACTATAGATTTTGTCTATACGGTGTCAGAAACACCAAATATGGCAAGATTTTTAGTCAAAGGGTTATACACCAAAGATGACGGCAGTTTAGCAAATGGCTATCATCAATATAAAAAGATTGATATTGATTCCATTTCAGAATCTGAGGAAACATTTACAATCACTTGCGATAATGTAAAGTGGACTCACGAGGACAATGGGAAATCCTTATCAATTAAAGTGGGAGCAAAATTGGTTCTTATTCCTAGAAACATTTTTGTTCAGGTTGATGAAATTATCGGTGCTGAAAACAATAAGGTTACTTTCACGGCAACTGAATTTACACCGACAGAAGATGAAAGAAATTCTTATGTTACAGGGTGGTATGACTAATGGCATTCAGTGTTGACTATAAAGAGTTGAGTGCCTATGTTTCATCTATTACTGTAATGAAAAAAGATTTTAATAAATTCCTGCGGAAATTCCTTTTGGAGATGGCTGAAAGGATTTTAGCAAGGGTAAAACCTAGAACACCAGTTGACACAGGTGAACTCAAACGCAGTTGGGAACTAGGTGAAGTGCATGGTGAGGGTAAAAATATTTCAGTAGAAATTCTTAATGGAATGGAATATGCTACTGAAATTGAATATGGGCACAGAATCGTTGCTGGTGGTTCTGAGGTTGGTTGGTATGAGGGAAGGTTCATGCTGAAGATTTCAATTGATGAAATTCGTAAACAGATTCCTTTAAGATACCAAATGGAATTCAAGAAGTTCTGTATAGAACATAGGTTGGTAACATGACAGAATTAAAAAGCGAAGATGTTAAACAAGCGATTGTTCAGCGACTTCTTGAAATAGCACCAAATATCTCTGTCTACAAAGAGGCAAAAACAACACCCGAATATCCTCATTTTTTTGTATACCAAATTACACTCACAGACACTGAAGAGCGTAAAAATTATCACCTAATGTCTTATTCTATGACAATTAGATATAGGGTTGCTTCAGACCCAAGCACTGACCTAAAGTTAGAGCAGGATTTGGACAATATGAGCCTTAAACTCATGCGGGGTTTTAATATCATAGAATTTGGTGAAAACAAAATTCGATGTACTGATAAAAGCGCAGAAAAGGTTGATGGCGTATTGCATTTTTTCTGCACTCTTAACGCTCTTGTTAAGGCTGTTTCTGATGAAGAAACAACTAAAATAAATAAATTACAAGTTGAGGTGAAAATGAATGGCAACTAAATACAATACAGTTACTGAAACAGTAGAGGCAATGAAATTTATATTTGATAATTTAAAACCTATCTATTTGTGGCTTGGGTACGCCGATGTTTCATATTATGTAAAAAATAGGACTTTGAGCGGAATTGTTACTGGCGCAAATGGTGAAAAACTTTCAGTGCAGAAAAACAATTATATTGTCAAGGATTCATCGGGGAACATAAGTGTATGGACTGCTGATGATTTTAATAAAAAATTCGTTAAAGCGGAGGAATAATATGGCAGGTGGAACATGGCTTAGTCAGAACAAAGTAAGACCTGGTGCTTACATCAATTTTAAGGCAGTGCCAAAACCGTCCATGACAGTTGGTGATAGGGGAATTGTTGCGATTCCGTTGTCTTTGAATTGGGGTGCTACCGACAAATTGATTGAAGTTCTTTCAAGTGATTTGCTTGACGGAACTAGCAAGAAGTTGGTCGGATTCACGGCTTTTGATGATGAATCAAAATTGCTTGCAGGTGCATTATCCTATTGTTATAAAGCGTTGGTGTATCGTGCCGATAGCGGTGGTGTAAAAGCAACCGCAACAATCGGAAATATCATTGCTACCGCAAAGTATTTTGGAACGCTTGGAAATTCAATCATTATTGCAATCAGTCAAGACACAAGTACAAATCTTTGGACTGTTATTACATATCTTAATGGTTCACAGGTTGATAAACAAGTTATCTTAACTGCAAACGAACTTGAATCGAACGATTATGTTGATTTTAGTATTGCAGAAGAAGGAACGCTTGAGGAAACCGCTGGAACTAGCCTTACGGGTGGAACAAATGGAGTTGCCGTTGAGGCGACTTATTATCCATCATTCTTGAACTTGCTTGCCAAAGCAAAATGGCAGACTATGGCTTGCCTTAGTTCAGAATCAAGCATTAAATTTTCAATTCAAACATTCATTGAGCAATGCCGTGATAGTGAAGGTAGATATGTGCAGGGTGTTGTGGCTGATTATGACGGTGCGGATTACGAGGGAATCATCAACTCAATCAGCGGTGCGGTGATTGATGGCGTTACTTGGACTAAGGAAGAATTCACCGCCATTGTTGCAGGAATGACCGCAGGTGCTAACTTCAACGAAAGCAACACGGCAAAGAAAATCACAGGTGCAACTTCTATTGTTGGTGAACTTACCGATTCACAGATTAAGACCGCATTGGGCAACGGAAAATTCCTTCTTTCAACTTCCGCAAGTGGTGATATTAAGGTAGAGCAGGATATTAACTCGCTTCATACTTATTCATCTGATAGAAATTACAATTTCAGCAAGAACAGGGTTATCCGAACGCTTGATGAGATTGGAACGACTACAAAGACCACTTGGGAAAATTCCTATATGGGCAAGGTTGACAACAAT
>CALAVA010000072.1 GCA_937892025.1 uncultured Bacteroidales bacterium | reverse complement strand
GCAGGAACACTCACCATTACCAATTCCGGATCGGGAGGAAAGGGTATTAGTGGCGATAGAACGGGAACCTTTAGCGGAGGAACCGTGTCCGTTACAACTACAGGAGCCAACTATGGCTCCGGTAATAATAGCATATCCGCTAAAGCAATCAAGTTTGACGGAAACCTTACACTTTCGGGTACCAATATTACCGCTAAATGTAATGCACATGAAGCAATCGAAGCAAAAGGTACTATCACTATTACAAGCGGAATCATTTATAGCTATTCTGCTCAAGATGATGCTATCAATTCCGGAAGCACATTTACTATCAATGGTGGATATGTATATGCACATTCTGCTAAAAATGACGGCTTGGACGCTAATGGAGATTTTTATTTGCAAGGTGGAGTTATCTATGCTATTGGTGCTTCTTCGCCTGAATTGGCTATCGACGCCCTTGAAATATGTACTTTGTTTGTACAAGGAGGAACTATTATCGCTATTGGTGGTTTAGAACAAGGAGCTTCGCTTGAACAAACCTGCTATCAAGCCACCTCATGGACACAAAATATATACTACGCATTAACAGTAGGCTCTACAACTTATGCCTTCAAAACGCCTGCAAGTGGCGGAACACCATTGGTTGTTTCAGGAGCCTCCACACCAACTTTGACCTCAGGAGTAACTATATCAGGAGGAACAAGTTATTTTGACGATATGATGTATATTGGTGCTTCTGTAAGTGGAGGTTCATCAGTAACTTTATCTTCATATTCCGGTAACTCAGGCGGCGGCGGAGATAATCCCGGCGGTGGTGGAGGAGATGGACCCGGCGGAGGCGGAGGAGATGGACCCAACGGAGGCGGCGGTGGTCCCGGAGGACACTAATTGATAATTGTCGTATGTTTTTTACAAATCTTGAATATGAAAAAGTTAATTTTAACAATATTAAGCATAATCGCTGTTATCCCATTGGCAAAAACTCAAACAAATTATTCTAAGATTAATAAAGAAAATCTTATTATTAAAGAGTGGAATACAGACGCTAAAACAGGAAAAAAGGTTTTAGACCATATAACAACATATAATGCGGATAGAAAAAAAATTGAAGAAATAGAATATGGTCTTTCTGGACAAAAATGGCGTAAACGCTACGAATATGGACAAAATGGAAAATGTGCCAAAGAATCGGTGTATAATGAAAGAAATCAACTCGTGAATTATAAAACCTTTGAATACAATAAATATGGACGAAAAAGTGTGCAATATACACATGATGCACGAGGTAAAATAATATCTATCAAAAAATTTGAATATATCCTCTCAGATGAGCAACAATAACGTGCATATTGACATCAACAAGCATACTGTTTTAAAAGATATTTGTCCTATCTTTTTGGAAGAAATGGATGCTATCAAATTGATGAACCGTATTGACACAAAGTATGTAACAAATGAAGATAAACTTGTTGAAATACTTAAAGAAGCCAAAAACAAAGGCTATCGGGCTTTAGAAATAGAAGGTAACAAACTCAACCCATATATTTCTACCTATTATGATACCGATAATCTACAAATGTATCGAGACCATCATAACAAAAAACTTGTGCGACAAAAAATTCGCACAAGAAAGTATGAAAATTCTAATACCGTTTTTTTAGAAATAAAAAAGAAAAACAACAAAGGACGTACCAAGAAAAAACGAATAGAAATTGACCCATCGGCTTTCGCAGATTTTAGAAACTATCAGCAATATAATGATTTTGTCTTCCAAATAGCAGGCTATCAACCTACAGAAATACACCCTTGTTTAGAAACCATTTTTCGTAGAATAACTTTAGTCAATGCCGCTAAAACTGAAAGATTAACCATTGATACCTCACTTCGATTTGTCAATATCTTAAATGCCACAGAAAAAAACTTGGCAAGAACCGTAGTTATTGAACTTAAACAAGATGGAAGAGCAAAAAGTGAAATGAAAAACATCCTCTTAGATTTGCGTGTAAAACCCTTGCGAATGAGCAAATATTGCATCGGAACCGCCTTGTCTAACCCCAATGCCCCTAATCATAGATTTAAACTGAAAATAAGAAAAATAGAAAAAATTATACAACAGAAATTATAAATTATAAATATTAATTATGACAAAACGTTTTTTGATTATTCTTATCGCTTTAGTACTTTCTGCACCTGTTTTTGCAGAAAACAATGATAGTTTGCAAACACAAAAGCAAGGGCTTGTCGCTGTCGATAATCAAGACCCTTTTGAAGAAAATCCTTTGGTAGATGATACCTATTTGGAAAATGAACAATATATCCCCATCGCCCAAATGACAATGACACAACATTTGATTGAGTTAGCACTACGATTTGGCATAAATCTAATTGCCTCATTGATTATTGTCGGAATATTATATTATCGTAAAAGTCGGCGTAGAGATTATTATTTTACCTTTATGGTCTTCTCTACCGCTATGTTGATGTTATTGTTTATTATGGGCAATGTATCTATAGGCATTGGATTAACATTAGGATTGTTCGCCATTTTTGGTGTCATACGTTACAGAACAGAAACCGTTCCTATTAGAGAAATGACCTATTTGTTTGTCATTATTGCAGTGGCGGCTATCAATGGTTTAGCACCATTGTATCGTGAAATCGGAGCAACAGGAATGAACCCACATTTTGAATTAGAACCTGCTATATTGCTGATTATGATAATAGCTAATGCTTTAATCATTTGCGTAATAGCCATTCTTGAAAGTGAAGTGCTTGTAGTGAACACTACAACTAAATTGATATTGTATGATAGAATAGACCTTATTGTGCCAGAAAAAAGAGAAGAATTGATTGCTGATATAGAAAAACGAATCGGAATAAAAGTGTTGAAACTTGAAATCGGACATGTCGATTTTCTCAAAGATGCTGCCTTTATTAAAGTATCTTATAATTTGGAAAAAGGAGAAAACAATACAATAAATACTCTTACTAAAGCAAAAAAATATGTGGGATAAAATGCACAAAACAATCATTTTGCTATTGTTGACAATCTTTTTGTCTCAGACAATAATAAATGCACAAACGAATGTGAGTTTAGCTCCTACGGTCGGAGCAAGATTGTCTATAGGTTTGGACAAAAAAATTGTTAAAGGGTTTCATGTGTCTTTATCGGAAGAAATAAGGCTTGATAATAACTTTTGCAAATTTGATAGGTTCCATACCACTTTGGCCTTAAGTTATAAGGTTAATCCCTATTTTAAATTTGGAACCGGTTATGCCTTGATAAATTCTTATAGCTCTTCTAATAAGGCTTTTAAAGGAGCAAGACATCGTCTTATGGTTGATGTTATTGGGTCTTTTAGAACAGGCAATTGGAAATTCTCTTTAAAAGAACGCTTTCAAATGACTCATTATAGTGGAACTATGAATGAATATCAAAAGGCACGTAATACTTTGATGTTGAAAAGCCGTTTTACGGTCAAATATTATTTCTCAAAAAAATATTCTCTTTACACTTATGTAGAAATGCGGAATTATATGAATGCCCCCGTAATTGTCGCTGCTTATAATGGTACAAACTATTTAACCACAGATGATTATTCAGAAAAAGGAGAAACAGGTTGGTTTTTGAAAGGATTCAACGGCGGATATATCAATCGTTTGAGAGGAGCCTTGGGAACAGAAATTAATATAAACAAGCATAATACAATCAACGCTTATTTTCTCGGCGATTTTGTCAATGATAAGGTGGTTGATGCCAATTCAAAGGGGACAAAGTTAAAATCCTATACGAGAGAACGAGGCTTTGTCGGCTGGATAGGCTTTGAATATGAGTTCTCTTTCTAATACCTTGTAATAAAATATATAAAGACAAGATAAAGACAATATCTTGATAGGGAGTATTGTCTTTTTTGTCTTTAATTTTGTTAATGGGGTAAAAATATTTACAAAATAATGAATCCGTTTCATTAAAAGTTGTACTTTTGTATCTATGGAAGAAATGATTTTAATACTTGATTTTGGCTCACAATATACACAATTGATAGCAAGACGTGTGCGTGAGTTGAATGTTTATTGTGAGATACACCCCTTTAATGCAATTAATCAATTGCCTCAAAATGTTAAGGGTGTAATATTATCTGGTAGCCCTTATTCTGTTTATAATCCAGAGGCACCACGCCCAAATGTGAGTTTATATCGCGGAAAAGTTCCCGTGTTAGGGGTATGTTATGGCGCACAATATTTGGCCTATCATGAAGGAGGAAAGGTACAATCCTCGCCTTCAAGAGAATATGGGCGTGCCAAGTTGGTACATATAAATACTCAAAATCCACTTTTGCGAGATTTACAACTGAATACACAAGTGTGGATGTCGCATGGGGATAGCATTACCAACATTCCTGATAACTTTGAGCCTATTTGTGGGACAGCAGATGTGAAATATGCAGGGTTTCAAATAAAAGGAGAACAAACTTTTGGCATACAATTTCATCCAGAAGTACACCATAGTGAACAAGGTATTGTATTGTTGAAAAACTTTGTGGTAGGTATTTGTGCGTGCAAACAAAGTTGGACACCTGATTCCTTTATAGAATCAAGTGTTAAGGCATTGCAAGAACAATTGCAAGACGACAAAGTTATTCTCGGCATTTCTGGTGGCGTAGACTCTTCAGTGGCTGCCTATCTGTTGCACAAGGCAATTGGAAAAAATATGACGGGAATTTTTGTCAATAATGGTTTGTTGAGAAAAAATGAATTTGAAACTGTTTTGAATAATTATAAACAAACAGGTTTAAATGTTATTGGCGTAGATGCTTCTCAATTGTTCTATCAAAAATTGCAAGGTGTTACTGACCCTGAACGCAAAAGAAAAATTATTGGTGGCACATTTATAGATGTTTTTGACCAAGAAGCAAAAAAAATAAGTAACGTAAAATGGTTAGCACAAGGTACTATTTATCCTGATGTTATAGAATCTCAATCGGTAAAAGGTCCTTCGGCTACCATCAAATCACACCATAATGTAGGTGGTTTGCCAGATTATATGAAATTGAAAATTGTAGAGCCTTTGCGTTTGCTTTTCAAAGATGAAGTGCGTCAGATAGGTCGCAGTTTGCATATTCCTGATATGTTGCTCAAGCGGCATCCTTTTCCCGGACCAGGTTTGGGTATCAGAATATTGGGAGACATTACAGAAGAAAAAGTGCGTATTTTACAAGAGGTGGATGCCATTTTTATTGATAACCTGCAAGAATCGGGCTGGTATGACAAAACATGGCAGGCAGGTGCTATGCTTCTACCCATAAAATCCGTAGGTGTTATGGGAGATGAACGTACATACGAAAATTGTGTGGCCTTGCGTGCCGTAACTTCCACCGATGGAATGACGGCAGATTGGGTGCATTTACCGTATGATTTACTTTCAAAAGTGTCTAATGAAATTATTAATAAAGTAAGGGGCGTGAATAGAGTCGTTTATGACATCAGTTCAAAACCACCTGCAACGATTGAATGGGAATAATTAATTGTTTTTATTATGCGTAAAAATATTGTTACATTACTATTAGTAATTTGTATAGCTAATCTTTTTGCACAAACAAGCAAAACTACTGAAACGACAATTATAAATAAGCATCTTTTTTATGCTCATAAGGTTGTTAAAGGACAAACGTTGTATAGATTGTCTATTTTGTATGCTGTGCATGTAGATACCATTATATCTTATAATGCACAAACAGCCAAAGGTTTGGCTATAGATGAGATTGTTTATATCCCTATTTCTAACAAAGAAGTGGAACCCTATTCTGTCAAACAAGGCGAAACTTGGGCTTTTATCGCCAAAACAAGACAAATATCAGAAGATGAACTTGCAATACTTAATCCTGCCGTGCTTGATAAACAAAACTTGCATAGCGGACAAATCCTTAATGTGCCTATTTTGTTAAATGACAATAGTATTATTACCAGTTCAATTGGGGGCAATAAAAAAGAAAAAGATAAAAACAACAAACAAACACCTATTATTGTAGAAAAAAATCAGCCTCGCATTCATATTGTACAACAAGGAGAAACTTTATTCGGAATTGCCAAAAGATATGGAGTTAAAGTAGATTCGCTCAAAGCATTGAATCCGCAACTTACCGAACAACTTTCTATCGGGCAACAAATTCGCCTCCCAGACATCAATGGCGTTGTACAACCTTATGAGTCATCGCAAGAGATGATAGAAACAATTACCAAAGAAGATAAACAAAATGTAAACATAGAAACAAAAGCAAAAATCGGGCAAAAAAAAGATTTTTATCGTGTTTATATGTTTATTCCGCTTTATTTGTCCAAAGGAACAAATATTAACATCGCCAATATAAAAACATTGAATGATTACAAGCCTATTAAACAATTTGCTTTCATTCAATTTTATGAAGCCTTGTTGTTAGCCGTAGAAGATATAGAAAAACAATATCCGAATATTCAAATTCAATTGAAGATAGAAGATGTGAACGAAATTTCTTCTGAAAAAATGACTCAACTTATCAATAGTGGTGAGTTGCAAGAGGCCGATTTGATTATAGGTCCATTTTTTGGTAAAGAATTTATGACCTTGTGCCAATATGCTAAAAATCATGATATTTGTATCGTAAATCCATTCTCTATCACTTTTGATGAATGTGGATCTTGGGTTTACAAAGCCACCTCTTCTTATTATAATCAAGCACTTAAATTGGCACAATATATCAGAGATAGAAATAAAACGGCAAATGTTATTATTGTCAATAATCAATCTGCAAAAGAAAATATGATTGTTACAGATTATAAGACTGCTATACATACAACTTGTGCAGGTGAAAGTATCCCCATTCAAGAAATCAATCTGCAAACGGCAGGCATTGCAGGGGTGAAAGCGGCTATCAATCCTATATGTGAAAATTATATTCTCACTTTTTTTAGTGGCGAGATAACAATAACAAATTTTGTCCAAAGTTTGAATGCAGGCAAGTATGAAAATGTTACTTTGGTGGCTCCTGAAACTTGGTTGAATTTTGATAATATTGAAACAGAATATTTTATAAATCTTAATACACTTTATATTAGTCAATATTTTGTGGATTATAGCCGAGAAAATGTGATTAGTTTTTTGAAAAGATTTCGTGAAAAATATCAAATAGAGCCAACATTAAAGCAGTTCGCTTTTCAAGGTTATGATATCACTTATTATTTTTTAAGCAGTTTATGTGAAAAGGGAACATCATTCAGTGCTTGTGAAACTCCTAACAATGCCTTGCTTTCAACAAAATATGAATTTTCCCCACATAATAAATATACCTTAGAAAATACTTTTGTGCATATTTTCAAAATAAAAGATTATCGGTATGTAGAAGTTGACAACAATACCGATTGGGAAGAAAAGACAATTCCGATAAAACATAAAAGAAAATAATCATGCAAACGAGAGCAATTCGATTGTCTTGTTGGTTTGTGCTGTTTTTTCTTTTCTTTTCGTGCCAACCAAAGCATGAAACACAAGGCAGACAAGTTTTTCGTTATAATGAATCTGCCGGTATCACCTCATTAGACCCTGCCTTTGCAAAAGACCAAGCCAATATCTGGGCTTGTAATCAATTGTTCAATAGTTTAGTCCAATTGGATAGCCAATTGCAGATAATGCCTTGTTTGGCAAGAAGTTGGGAAATATCTCCCAATGGAAAAATCTATCGCTTTTATTTGCGTGATGATGTCTTTTTTCATGAAACCGATTTTTTCCATTTTCCTCAAAAACGAAAAATGACGGCAGAAGATGTCGTTTATAGTTTCAAACGGATTATAGACCCCAAAGTTGCTTCGCCCGGTGCATGGTTGTTTAGTTTGGTGGATACTATCAATGGTAAACCCGCATTTTTAGCAATCAATGATACAACGGTTGAAATTCATCTAAAAAAAACATTCCCGCCTTTTTTGGGATTGCTTTCTATGCAATATTGTTCCATCGTCCCACATGAAGTTGTGGAAAAATACGGTCGGCACAGGTCCTTTTTTTATGAAAACATGGCGAGAAGGAGTGAAATTGTCCATGTTGAAAAATGATAACTATTTTGAAAAAGATGAGCAAGGTTGCAAATTGCCTTATCTTGACGCAGTCGCTGTTTCATTTATTATAGATAAACAATCGGCTTTTATGGAGTTTGTAAAAGGTAATCTCGATTTTTTGTCAGGATTGGATGCTTCTTATAAAGATGAATTGCTCTCTAAAGACGGACAATTGAGCATAGCCTATCAAAAACGGATAAAAATGTTGTCTATGCCCTATCTTAATACCGAATATTTGGGCTTTTTGATGGATGATGCCAATGAAAAAAATCCATTGAAAATAAAAGAGGTTCGTCAAGCCATAAATTATGGGTTTGATAGAAGTAAAATGTTGCGATTTTTAAGAAGTAATATTGGTGTTGCGGGAACAAAAGGTATGATTCCCTATGGAATGCCACCTTTTGATAATCAAGCGGCTTATGGTTATGACTATAATCCGCAAAAAGCAAGAGATTTGTTGGCAAAAGCAGGCTTCCCAAATGGAAAAAATTTGCCACCTGTCAAATTATGCGTAACTGAAAATTATATGGACATTACTTTATATCTCGCTCATGAATTGGAACAAATTGGTATAAAAGTAGAAATATCAAAAATGCAACCCGCTATCTTACGGCAATTTATAGCAAAGTCTGAAATCCCTTTTTTCAGAGGTTCGTGGATTGCAGATTATCCAGATGCCGAAAATTATTTGGCACTCTTTTATTCGCAGAATTTTACCCCCAATGGACCTAATTATACACACTATAAAAACAAAAGGGTAGATGCTTTATATCAACAATCTCAATCTACAAGCAATATTCTTGAAAGAGAACAATTATATCGGCAGATTGATAGTTTGGTAATGGAAGATGCACCTGTCGTGGTTTTATATTATGATAGAGTGTTGCGTTTTGTCCAAAATAATATTGAGGGCATGGAAAATAATAGTATGAATCTTCTGACTCTTAAAAGAGTCAAAAAGCATTAAGTAGGATGTTTTCTTGGGCTAAATATCCTGTGGTACGTATTTTGTTCGCCTTCATTTGTGGTATTGTACTTAAATTTTCGTTCCCTAATTTTACGCTTCCTATTTATGTCGTCTTGCTTTTCATATTCATAGTCTGTATGCTTGTTTGGTTATTTGTTCATCGTGCAGATTTTTTGTGGCATATTGGAGGATTGTTGATATTGATAAATATAGGTTTGATAGGCTTTGCGTACACTCAGACTTTTATGCAATATTATTCTATACCTGCTGATTTTGAAACCGACAACAAACATTTGTTTGTGGCTACCGTAAAAGAACCACCAACCTTAAAGCCCAAAAGTATAAAACTAACAACCTCTGTCAATGCTATTTATAAAGATTCTTCTTGGCAAACTTGTCGATACAAAGCCATTGTGTATTTGGCTATTGATAGTTTGTCTAAACAAATTGAATATGGAGATAAACTTATCATTAATAGTGTATTGAATGAGATTGAAGAACCCAAAAATCCTCATGCTTTTGATTATGCACGTTATTTACGAATAAAAAACATTCATTTGCAATCATATTGTAGTGAAAATCAGTGGAAAAGAATTGCAGTCAAGCAAGGAAATCCCATTATGGATTATGCGATACATATTAGAAATAAGTTTTTGCAAATTTTTGAGGCTGCTCACATGGATATGAAAGAATATGGTGTGATTGCTGCCATTTTGTTGGGCTATGACGATAAATTAGACCCCGATTTACAAAAAAGTTATTCTTCAGCAGGTGCAAGTCATATTCTTTGTGTGTCAGGAATGCATGTCGGTATCATTTTTATGATTGTTAATTTCTTTTTGAAATTTTTGGATAACAATCGATGGCAAAAGATATTAAAAGCCTGTTTGTTGTTATTGGTAATATGGCTGTATGCTTGTATAACAGGGCTTTCACCTTCCGTCTTAAGAGCCGCAACAATGTTTTCTTTTGTCTCTTTGGGAGGTATGTTAGAACAGCAAACAAATACATATAATAGTTTGTTTTCATCAATGTTGTTTTTGTTGTTATTCAATCCTTTGTTGATTTTTGAAGTCGGTTTTCAATTGTCATACGCTGCCGTTTTTGGAATAGTGTGGCTGCAAAATCCTATATATCAATTATATACATGCAAAACAAAAGTCGGGGATTATGTGTGGAATTTGATAACCGTCAGTATTGCCGCCCAATTGTTTACGGCTCCTATTGCTATGTATTGTTTCCATCAATTTCCCAATTATTTCATTATTACAAATATAATAGTTATCGGCTTGGCTTTTGTTGTTGTTTGTTTGGGAATTGCCGTTTTGGTGTTTTCTTTTTGGCCTTTTGTCTATAAATGCTTGGCATTTGCACTCACTTTTTTGATTCGTTTTATGAATACCGCTATTGAATCTATAGAAAACTTGCCATTTTCAACCACAAAAGGCATATCCTTTTCTTTGATTGAAACAATTTTAATGTATGTGTTTATTGTTTGTTTTGCTTCTATTTGGCTTTACAAACGTAAAGACTGTGTGTTTTTCGCCATTGTTGCTTGTCTTGCTTTTATAGGATTAGAAATACAAACACAACTTCGGATAAAAAATACTCAAGAAACAATAGTGTATAGCACTCGTTCTGTGCCTATTATTGATTGTTTGTATAAAAAATCTTGTCATACCTATCTTTTTGACTCTTCGGCCGTATCAGCCATGGCTTATGCCGCAGATAATAATAGAATTTACCATAGAATCAATAATATAAATTATACAATTGGACAAAATCCGATTACAATTTATAATAAAACGTGGCTGTATTTGACAGCCAACCCCTACAAAACCAATCAGCGAATTGCTGTTGATTATTTAATTCTCGCTGAAAACAAATATTATAATCTTTCTCAAATAAAAAACTATATAGATTTTGAAAACTTAATTCTTGGGGCAAATCTCTATGAATATCGCCGTGAGCAATTGAGAAAACAATGTGATAGTTTGCAAATCTCCTATCATGACCTTAAAGAATCTTGTCTAATTATTGCAAAATAGTTGTTTTTTGTAGTTTGATGTTTGATTTTTTTTTGATTGAAAACCAATAGTTTAAATTTTTGTTTGATATTTTTTTTTAATTAATAAAATAAATAGAATAATAGTTGCGTTTATAAATTCCACAAAACGGAAACTCAAAAAAAAATATTAGTTTTTTTAGTTTTGTCAAAATATGGTAGAGAAAAATTGTTTGATAGAAAAAATAGTTGCAAATTATCTTTATGATGGTGCCAGATTCACAACAGATGAGTTGGCAAAAGAATTGCATATTTCCAAACGTACATTGTATGAGATTTTTGGCAATAAAGATAATCTAATTCGGGATTGTGCAAACTATATTATCAATCAATATGATAAGATTGTTCCTAAAAATGGCACTATTTCGGATGTTGATTTTATGAAAATGATTCTTCCTATTAAGTATCCAAGTCATTTTATCTCTTTGTCAAAATATAATCGTTTTTTTGCTGATGTCAAAAAAATCTATCCAGATATATATTCAGAAATTTTTTTGAATTTTAACAATAGAATGCGAGAATTGCTTGTTCAATATTTTGTTATAGGTATGGATAGAGGGCTTATTCGTACGGAGATTAATCCTGACTTGTTTATTGACATCCTTGAAAATGAAAGTAGGATTTTTAATGAAAGATTCAGAAAATATATGGTTTCAGATATTTTATATACATTTATAATTGCTGTCTTTCGTGGGTTATGTACCGAAAAAGGCGGACAATTATTAGATGATATTGTAATGAAATATGAAACAGATATGATAAAAAATATAGAAATTCAAATGGAAAAATGTAAATAAAACAATATGAAATATATACATAAAATCTTTGTTTTAACAATATGTAGTTTGTGTTCAACACTATATGCTCAAAAATCTCAGTTGTCGCTTAGTGTCGAGGAGGCAGAAAAATATGCCATAGAACACAATAAAATGATGGCCAATGCAACTTTGGAAATAAAAAAAGCAGAAGCGGCTCGTTGGCAGACTATAGCCTCAATGTTGCCACAGGTAGACGGCTCGGCAGGCTATACCAATATGTGTGGTTATGAGATTAATTTTGGCGTAATGTCAAGAAAAATGTCGCCGTATGTGAATATCGGTGCACAAGCAAGTATTGCTATCAATGGTCAATTGATAGTGGCTACATTATTGTCCAATCTTGCAGTGGAAATGCAGGACATTACGCGTAATCAGTCAGAATCTGAATTGCGAGCAAGTGTAAAAACAACTTATTTGGCGGTGCTAATAGAAGATGAAATTATACAACTTTTGGATAGTAGTTTGATAAATATACAGTCGCTTGCAGAAATGACACAAAATACGGTCAAGGCAGGTGCTGCCGAGCAAACAACAGCAGATCAGATAAAAGTAAAAGTTAATACACTAATAAATAATATCAATACACAAAAACGCAATCGAGAGTTAGCACTTAATTCTATGCGTGTGTTGCTCGCTCTGCCTATGGAAACAGATATACTACTCACAGAAACTATAGACGATATTCTTTCGGCTAATAAAATATTGAGCTTATTAGACGAAAATTTTGTTATTGATAATAATTTCAATTATCAACTATTGCAAAAAAATGTAGATTTGGCAAAAAAACAAGTAATATTGGCTACAATGGCCTATACGCCTACAATTAGTACTTTTTATCAATACAATTATCGACAAGATCTGGAAGAAGGAGGTTTCTCTATGGCTCCTCCTCATACCATAGGGCTGTCTTTGAGTGTTCCATTGTTTTCAACTGGCAAAAAAGGTGCTGCAATAGAAGAAAAAAAGATTGCCTACATAGAAGCACAAAACACATTTGAAGAAACTACAGACAATTTAAAAATACAATGTCAACAATTGCGGTACAACCTTTCAAATGCTTACGAAACTTATCTCAACGAAAAAGAAAACATAGAAGTTACACAACGTGTTTTTGCAAGTACAACCAATAAATATCAATGGGGAACCGTTTCAACATTGGAACTTACCAATGCCAGCAATGACCTTATCGCTGCTCAATCTAATTATGTGCAAGCGGTAATGACTCTCGTAAATGCACAAGTAGAACTTGAAAAATTCTTAAATAATAAATAAGATATAAATCATTGAAAATGAGTAGTTTAGAACTTGGGGGGGGGCAAAATTCCAAAAACGGTACAAATTACCGGGTTCCAAAAAATTATGCAACAGCGTATTCGGCATTATAATCATGAAAAGTATTGGAAAATGAGGGATAGTGTTGTTAATTATAAAGGAGGTTTCTTTAAGAAACTATTGTGTTATTGGTATTTGTATCGGATAAAAAAAATGGATGCCTTCAATAATGCTTCTATGGGTACTCATTTGGGATATGGAGCTTTTGTAAAAGAGCCACCTTGTTTCCCTCATGGCATACAAGGTGTTATTTTGGCTCACGATGCAAAAATAGGAAAAAATTGTATTATTTTACATTCAGTAACCATTGGTAATGGGCATGGCGGTTCACCGACAATTGGGGATAATTGTGAAATTGGGGCAGGGGCAGTGCTTATAGGTGGAATAACAATTGGCAATAATTGTAGAATCGGAGCAAATTGTATTGTCGCTGAAGATATTCCTGATAATTCAACAGTGGTGATGTCGCACCCAAGAATTTTAAGTAGAACAGAAAATAAAATTAGATATAGAAAATAAAAGCAGATTTTTTAGAATGAAAAATTTATTCAAAATTAGTTCAATGGCTTTGATGGCAATTTTTATTACTTCTTGTGGACAGCAAAGCACAAAAAAAACAACAGCAACAGAAACAGAAAGAGTTGAACCTATTGAGGTCATTACTTTGGAAAAACAAAAAATTGCCCGACAATTAGAATACTCAACAACATTGCAGGGCTATGAAACAATGAACATATCTCCCTCTTTGACAGGACATATAGAAAAAATATTTGTTGATGTTGGCACAAGAGTCAGTCAAGGGCAACTATTGATTAGAATGGACCAAAATCAATATCTTACCACTAAAATCAATTTGGCTTCCGTAAAAACAGAACTTGACCGTGTCGCTGCATTGAGAGAAACAGGTAGTGCCTCGCAACAAGCCTATGACCAACTAAAGGCACAATATGATCAATTGAAACAAAATCTTGATTTTTTAGAAACAAATACTTTTGTTAAAGCCCAATTTGCAGGGGTTATTGCAGCCAAAAATTTTGAAGACGGAGAAATGTACACAGGTACACCAATACTCTCTTTGACACAAATAAAAACATTAAAGGCCTTGGTGAGTATTCCTGAAACCTATTTCCCATTAGTGCAAAAAGGAATGAAATTGAAACTGCATTCTGAAATCTACCCAGAAAAAGAATTTGAATGTGTTATTGAAATCGTTTATCCTACCATAGATCCATCTACTCACACTTTCCAAGTAAAATTGAAAATCCCCAACAATGCAGAATTGTTGCGTCCGGGTATGTATGTAAATACAACCCTTGCACTTGGAGAAGCGGAGGTGTTGATAGCACCCTATGCCGCTGTTTTAAAACTAATAGGTAGCAATGAAAGATATGTTTTTGTTCATGAAAATGGAAAAGCCAAACGTATCAGCGTAAAAATGGGACAACGCTTTGATGAAAATGTTGAAATCATCGGCGATGAGTTAAAAGAAGGTATGGATTTAGTAGTTGCCGGACAAGGACGTTTGATTGACGGTGTAGCCGTAAAAGTGGTTAATAATCAATAATAAAACAACAAAATTATGAGTATTTACAAAACCGCAATAGACAAACCTGTTACCACACTGCTAATTTTTGTGGCTGTGTTGGTTATCGGTATTTATTCTTTTACACGTCTGCCCATAGATCAATTTCCAGAAATGGACCCTCCTTATGTTACTGTGATGACTACCTATGGAGGTGCAAGTGCGAGTGAAATAGAAACCAACGTTACTAAAATATTGGAAAACACACTCAACTCTGTCGATGGATTGAAAAATATTACCTCTAATTCAAAAGATAATATCTCAACTGTAATGTTGGAATTGGAGTGGGGGTCCAATATGGACGAAGCCGTCAATGATATTCGTTCTTATGTGGATATGGTTAAAAATAACTTGCCAGACGGCTGTTCTAATCCTTTCATCTTTAAGTTCAGTTCTTCTGCAATGCCAATTATCCAATTTGCTGTAACGGCAGAAGAAAGTTATCCCGGATTAGAAAAACTGCTCAACGATGAAGTTGTTCCCATATTAAATATGGTTGATGGTATCGGAAATATTTCCCTTTCAGGTGAGCCTAAAAGATATGTCTATGTTGATATTGACCAAGAAAAATTAGACGCTTTTCATCTTCCATTAGAAACTGTAGGTAATATGATTGCAAGTAATAACCTGAATTTGTCTTCGGGGGTGGTGAAAATGGACAAAGACCAATATAACTTGCAAGTAAGAAGTGAATATGTTGAAAGTGATGAAATTCGTAATATTGTCGTAACAACCACCGCAGACGGAAAACAAGTGTTTGTTAGAGATATTGCCACCGTTAGAGATACCATAAAGGATTTGTCTTTGGATGAAAAAATCAACGGAAAAGATGGGGTAAGAATCATTATTAGCAAACAATCCGGTGCCAATACTGTGCAGATATGCAAGGATATCAATAAAACAATGGCAAAAATACAAAAACAATTGCCAACAGATGTTCAAATTGCTACCATTTACGACTCTTCTGAAAATATAGAAAATTCTATCAATTCATTGGAAGAATCTATTCTGTATGCTTTGTTGTTTGTGGTGTTGGTGGTTCTGTTTTTCCTAGGACGTTGGAAAGCCACTTTTATTATTTCTTTGACAATACCGATAGCATTGATAGCCGCATTTATCTATTTGGCATTAACAGGGCGTTCCATTAATATTATTTCATTGTGTTCTTTAACTGTCGCCATTGGTATGGTAGTTGATGACGCTATTGTTGTTTTAGAAAATATAACCACGCATATAGAGCGTGGGTCTTCGCCTCGTGAAGCCGCTATCTATGCTACCAATGAGGTGTGGACTTCTGTTATTGCCACAACATTAGTTATTTGTGCTGTTTTTGTGCCTTTAACTATGTTGACAGGTATGGCAGGTATTATGTTTAAAGAATTGGGGTGGATTGTAACCATTGTGGTTTGTACATCTACCATTGTCGCAATTACGCTTACTCCAATGTTGGCTTCAAAATTGTTGAACTCCTCACAAGTTATCATTGATAAAGACGGAAATGTTATTGACAAAGGACGCAAAAAAACGTGGTATGACAAGTGGATTCTTCCTCTTTTAGACAGATTGGACCAATGGTATGCCAATGTGTTACGCTATTGTTTACATCATAAAAAAGCAACCGTATTGGTGGCTACATTGATATTTGTTTCATCATTGATACCTGTTTTTATGGGTGCAATCGGTACAGACTTTATGCAAAAAACCGACAATGGAAGAATTTCTGTCAAGGTTGAACTTCAAAGAGGTACTCGTATTGAAGAAACTGTAAAAACTGCCCGTAAATTGGAACAACGTTTCAAAGAATTGGCACCTGAGGTGGTGCTAATCTCTACCTCTGCAGGTAGTAATGACGATGCCGGAGTCAGTGCCATTTTCTCTAATACAACAAACAATACTATCAATATGACCATTCGCTGTTTAAAAAAATATGAACGTGAACGTTCTATTTTTGAAATAGCAGAGATTTTTCGTCAAGAGATGGCTACATATCCTGAAATTATAGACTATACGGCTGCTGTTTCTAGTGGTTTTGGTGGCGGTGGCGGTGCTTCTACTGTTGATGTCGAAATATATGGTTACGATTTTGACCAAACAAATATTATGGCAGAAAACGTAAAACAGCAGGTTAGACAAAAAATACCAGGAGCAAGAGATATAACTATCAGCCGCGATGAAGATAGGGCAGAAATTAAGGTCGTTGTTGATAAAGAAAAGGCAGCACGACACGGATTGACTTCGGCAACCATATCTACCTATGTCCGCAATCGTGTCAATGGTATGGCGGTTGGCTATCTTAAAGAAGACGGAGATGAATATAATATTCTCGTCAGATTGACAGAAGAAGACCGCAATTCTTTGACATTGATAGAAAATATGACCATACCAACACCAACAGGACAAACAATCAAATTGAACGAAATTGCCAAGTTGGAAGAATATTGGACACCTCCTACTATTGAAAGAAAATCTCGTCAGCGTTATGTAAAAGTTGCTATCACTCCTCATGAAACCTCTTTGGGCGAATTGGCTACCGATGTGGAAAGTGTACTAAACAATATGGATATTCCACAAGGTGTAACAATCAGAATTGCAGGAAATTATGAAGACCAACAAGAAACTTTTCATGATATGGGGCTACTGTTGGCAATGATTATTCTTTTGGTGTATATTGTTATGGCTTCGCAGTTTGAATCATTCTCAAAGCCTGCCATTATTATGATGGCCGTGCCTTTTGCAATGACAGGGGTTATTTTGGCACTATTGATAACCAACACAACCTTGGATATGATTGGTGCACTCGGAGCAATTATGTTGGTGGGTATTGTGGTGAAGAATGGTATTGTATTGGTGGATTATATCAATTTGATGCGTGATAGAGGTTATGAACTCTATGAGGCTATTGCACTTTCGGGACAATCTCGTTTGCGTCCCGTATTGATGACGGCCGCTACTACCATTCTCGGTATGCTCCCAATGGCTTTGAGTACGAGCGAAGGCTCTGAAATGTGGATACCAATGGGTATTGTGGTTATCGGTGGTTTGTTGGCTTCTACTATTGTTACTTTGGTTATTGTACCTGTATTGTATGCCATCTTTAGTCGTAGTGGAGAAAGAGACAAGGAAAGAAAGTTGAGAAAACAATTTGTATTCCTTGACAAACCATTGCCAGAAAACTACAATAGTAATGCAAATAAAATGTTAAACGAATAAAAAAACGATAGTATGAAATCGGTAATGATAGTATTCAATCAGGCAAATACAGAACGAGTCTTATACCTTTTGGATCACTTACATATTCGTGGGTATAGTTTTTTTGAGTCTGTTGAGGGAAGAGGTTCACATACGGGTGAACCAAGACACGGAACGCATACATGGCCAGAAATGAACTCTACAGTAATCACCATTGTAGATGACGAAAAAGTGGCTCCTTTGTTGGAGGCTGTACAAAAGTTGGATGCCAGAAACGAAGAAATAGGCGTGAGAGCATTTGTGTGGAATATAGAAGCCACTGTTTGATTGTGAGCATTTTTGATTGTTTCTCATAGTAAGAAAGCACTCCCTTTTAGAGAGTGCTTTTCTTTTGTGAAATGAAAAAGTTTATTAGAGATGTTGCTTAAAATGAAGCCAACCAAGCGTCTATTCTTGCATCTGTTTTCTCCGGTTCATTAGATTCATCAAGAGCCAATCCTACAAATTCTCCGTTTACGACTGCTTCGCTTGCATCGAAAGTGTAACCATCTGTCGACACTTGACCAACTATTTTTGCACCAGTGTTTTTTACCGCTTCATAAAGAGGAGCTAAAGCACCGCAAAAAGTGTCCCCATAAGCACTATAATCACCAACTGCAAAAAGAGCAACCGTTTTGCCTGATAGATTTAGACCTTTCAATACCTCGCAAGGACCAAACCAATCGTCTTGCAATTCACCTGCTCCCCAAGTTGATGAACCCAAAAGAAGTACATCATAATCGGCAACGCTTTCCGCTGTCAATTCTGACGCATTTTTTACATCTGCACCATTTTTTGCTGCAATTCTGTTTGCAATGTCTTCACATGTTCCTGTAGTGGAACCGAAGAATATAACTGTTTTTGCCATATTTATTATATTTTTATGTTTATTTCTTACAAAGGTAAACCTATTTTTTTTATTTTTCTTATACCCTATTTAAGGTATTTTTTTTGCTTTTTTGGAACCTTTTATACCCTAAATAGGGTATATGCTACTAATAAAATAGGTATTAACAACATGTTTTACAATGATTTACAATAAATACCCCATTTTGTTGCCATTTTGCATTATATTTTTTGTAAAAAGTATATTTTCTAAAAAAATAAACACCTAAAAACAATAGAACTTAATGAATAGAAATAAAAGACGATTTGCCATTATTTTCTATAGTGTCCAAAATAATTATGAGATAATTTTGTGAGAATACAGAGCATGTTGATAGTAAGGCAGATTGGACAAGTGTCAGAAAGCGAGCATACCCTGAGTGTCAGATTCGAGTTCATCTTCAGGCGGAGAAAAGGGGTTGTTAAGCCAAGTTGCAAGGGCTATTTTTGTGAAAGTTTTGAGACCATGTATCCGACGTCCGCCCACCACCTGCTGTCCGAGATACTCCAAGACCTTGTAGTATA
>CALAVA010000071.1 GCA_937892025.1 uncultured Bacteroidales bacterium | reverse complement strand
GCTAAAATGCTTTATATTTGATTTTTTTTTTATAATATTGCATACTATCAAATATAAAGCATTTTAGCATAAAAATATCATTTCATGAAAAGAATCAAATTCATATTGCGTGTTACAACCCTTGCCTTTATCGGATTTATATTTGCGACATCATGTAAATCAGCCCAAGAATGCAAAGGAATAGTTATCGTTTCTACTACAGACGAAAATGGAGTAAAAGTGCCTGTTCCTGAATGTAATTTGACCATAGGAGAGTCTTCTTTTTCTGAAGATATGTATCGCAAAGTAACCACAGATGAAGATGGGCAATATGAAGGCACGTGGAAATATGATGCCTATCTAAAAGTTGTGGCCAAAAAAACAATAAACAATCGAACGGTACAAGGTACAGCATTTTTGAAACTCAATAGAGGGGAAACCACCAATGTGGAAATCCTACTTAAATAGGTATCGTAGCACAACATCAAGTTAGCCAATACCTTTTCATAAAAAAAATGAATAATTTTGTTTTAGTATGCCGTAGCGGAGAAAATTTTGGGCAAGATAAAAATCTATCTTCGAATACAAAAACTTTGTTTTTCAACAAGCATTCTCTCTCTGTTTCATACGATACGCATGTTCAAACAATTGAAAACACATCTTATTGGCTATTTTTTAGCGGGCAGATATTGTTCCCTAACAACCTTATTTCCCAATTAGGACAAACATACAACCCTAATAATCAGGCCGAAAATATATTATCATTATACCAAACCATGCAAGAAAAGGCTTATGCCCAACTCAAGGGTGCATGGAGTATAATTATTGTGGACAAAAAAAGAGGTTTGCTGTCTGCCGCAGGCGACCAGTTTGGACATCATCAGTTGTATTATTTTGCAGACAAGCACACATTTGCCATAGCCTCCACCCCACAAGCCATATACCAAAAAGTGATAGAAAGTCAAAACTTGGATATTCTCGCCATTCAAGATTATTTGTGTTGGGGAAATTCAAGCCAAAACCAGCATTTTTATGCAGATATAGAAATGCTTACTCCCTCTTCTTTTCTTACTTATAATATTAATAGCCATACATTTGTTTCTGATAAATATTACATTCTGTCATTTAAGGCTTGTACCGCCGCATACAATGAGTATGAAGAGCCATATTTTGCAGACAATTTGCGTTTGCACATCATTGATAGCATCAAGGCCGCCTTTGCCGATAAAGAAAA
Organism: uncultured Bacteroidales bacterium; assembly: GCA_937892025.1. Classification (GTDB taxonomy): domain Bacteria; phylum Bacteroidota; class Bacteroidia; order Bacteroidales; family WCHB1-69; genus UBA1205. Next base: position 1,374 of record CALAVA010000071.1, on the reverse strand, counting down.
AGCAGCCATAGGCCTCAGTGGTGGCTTGGATAGTTCTGCCATTGCTTGTGTGGCTCACCGTTTTTGTCCAGACACCCAACTTACCGCCTTTACTATGTTTAATGAGGAAGATGGCGGTGAAACCATGTGGGCAGAAAAGATAATACAACAAACAAATATACAATGGGTGAAAATACCTTGTAACATCGAATACATTAAACAAAACATACAAAAAACGATAGCAGCACAAGTAATTCCATTGTTGTCATTAAGCACTGTCGCCCAATATCAAGTGATAGAATGTGCCTATCAAGCGGGATTTACAGAAATAACCGATGGACAAGGAGCCGATGAGCTTTTTGGTGGATACGCCATGTTTTTTTTGCCATTTCTACGATTTTTGCGGTCCCAATGGCTGATAAAAGACTATCTGCAAGAATTATTTCATTTATATAATGCTAATATTACAGGATGGACATTGAGAAGAATTTGTACTACTTAATCTATTGACTAAGCAATTCCTATGAAAAATATGATGACATTTTTGTAATTTAGTGACAGTATCTTGATAACAAAATTCAAATCCGCAAATATTACATTTTTCATTATTATTATTATTTCTAGGATAACTTTCACTAGGCAAAGATTCTAACAGTTCATAAGATACCCTTTGAGTATTCTCCCTCCTCATTCCCATTACTTGAATGAAATCGAAAAAGTCTCCAAGAGTCATTACATTGGGTTCCCCTGACCTTCCACTATTTGCCTGACTTGGGCTTGGATTGCCATTTGAATTTTGTTGATAAAGCCTATGATGAGACAAACTCAGAAATTCTCTATTTTTTCTACTATTTATTTCTTTTATTTCTTCTAATTCATCTCTTTCACTTTCAATATCACCTATTAAATCTTCATACCTTTTTAACAAATCTTTTTCTTCTTCTTTTAATCTGTTCATTTCTTCAATTATTAAATTATTCTCTTTTTCTATTTTATCAATGTCATTCTGTATTATTTCCGCTACTTTTAAATTATTTTCATGTATAATTTTATCTTTTTTTTCTTGTTCTGTGAGTTGTGGAGGCTCTTCTTTTTTAGTTTGACTTATACTATTTATATTATTTTTTTCTTCATTCTTTTTTTCCTCCTCCTTATATGTTGTTACTTTTTTTGATGAATCTAAATATATTTTTGTTGGTTTTTTTTTGGAGGCACTTCTATATATATTATTTTTGGTACTTCTGCTCATTTATTTAATATTTTATATTTATATAAAATAATATAATTATATAAAAATTATATATATTTTTTTAATAAATAAATTTTAAAATGATAATTTTAATAATTGAATGGGGATTGGGGATTGGGGATTGGGGATTGGGGATTGGGGATTGG
>CALAVA010000070.1 GCA_937892025.1 uncultured Bacteroidales bacterium | reverse complement strand
TTTGGGCTTTTAGTCAAAAAAATATGCTATTTTTGCAAAACCATTTATTGGACATTATATCAATAGCAATATGCAAGATTTGAAACTTTTACTATATCAAACAGAAAATCGTGTTTTGTTGCTAACGGAAAAATATAATCGTTTGGTAGATGAAAACAAACAATTAAAAGAAAACATTGCAGCATTAAAAGAAGAAATAAATATATTAAATAACAAAAATAAAGAACAAGCAGACAATATCGTCAATTATAAACTTAAAACGGTGATAGAAAAACAATCGACAAGAGACGTTAAGTTAAAAATAAATGAATTAGTGCGGGATATTGACGCTTGTTTAAAAATGATGGATGAATAATATGTCAGAAGAAAAAAAGTCAATAACATTACATATAGCACAACAAGCCTTTAGAATGAACATTCCTATGGAACATGAGGAAATGTATAGAACGGCCGAAAGACGTATTCATCAATATATGAGAACATTATCAGAAAAAACAAATATTACGGATAATTTTACTTTATTGGGATATGCTGCCATCAATTTTGCTCTAAATGAGGTAAATCTTGTTGAAAAGCAAAAGTTTGTTGATAATGATTTAAAAGATTGTTTGAAAAAAATACAAGAAGTTGTCAATGAAGCATTGGCAAAATCTTGATAACGTTCTTTATTTTTTATTGTAAGGAATAACCGCACAAAACCTTTCGTTTGTTAAACTCAACAGAAATACAAACAAAATAGCTGTCTCAGAGTAGATAAAGACATTCGATATGCTATCGAAATACTTGACATGCTTTGGCAACTATAAACTTAATAATAATGGAGTTTAAGTAAGCCATTCGGTTTTGTGCGTTTTTTATTAATATGAATATGAATCTAAATTTAAATTTAAATAGCATTTAAACATAAATTAAACATATAATAATTATGAATAATAATCTAATAATAATAGTTATTTGTCTTATCATCGGAATTATCTTAGGAGTTGTAGTTGCTTTTTTTATTACCAAACAAGTATGGAAATCCAAAAAGGAAAAAACGATAGAAGAAGCCAAAAAAGAAGCAGAACTCATTAAAAATGAAAAGATTTTGCAATCTAAAGAAAAATTTCTGCAATTGAAGACAGAGCATGAAAAAATGGTGGCAGAAAAAAACAAGCAAATTGCAACTGCTGAAAATAGAATAAAACAAAAAGAAACCACTATCGCTCAAAAACAAGAAAACCTACAAAGAAAACAAACCGAATTGAACCAAATGCAACAATCTCTAACCGTTCAAAGAGAAGGCATTGAAAAGAAAAAAGAAGAACTTGACAAACTTATCAAACAACAACAAATACTTTTGGAAAATGTGTCGGGATTGTCTGTTGAAGAAGCAAAAAAAGAATTGATTGAAAGTCTGAAAGATGAGGCTAAAATTGAATCAGTAAATCTTATCAAAGATATTATTGACGAGGCCAAAACTAATGCCAACCTTGAAGCAAAAAAAATCCTCATCAAAACTATACAAAGAACGGCCGTAGAAAATACACATGAAAATTCAGTTTCCGTTTTTAATATTGAAAATGAAGAAATTAAAGGTAGAATTATCGGTCGTGAAGGTAGAAATATCCGAACCTTAGAATCTTTAACAGGTGTTGATATTATTATTGACGACACCCCTGATGCCATTGTGTTGTCAAGTTTTGACCCCGTACGTAGAGAAATTGCCCGCTTGTCATTGGAAAAATTAGTGGCAGATGGACGTATCCACCCCGCACGTATTGAAGAAGTGGTTACGAAAACAAAACGTCAAATAGAACAAGAAATCGTTGAAATAGGAAAACGTACCACCATAGATTTAGGCATACACGGTATGCACCATGAACTTGTGCGTTTGATTGGAAAAATGAAATATCGCTCCTCTTATGGACAAAACTTGTTACAACATTCCAAAGAAGTGGCCACCTTATGTGCTACTATGGCTGCCGAATTAGGCTTAAACGTAAAATTGGCCAAAAGAGCCGGTTTATTACATGACATAGGAAAGGTTCCTGATAATGAGCCAGATATGCCACACGCTGAATTGGGAGCCACTTTGGCTGAAATCAATGCTATAGCCGCTCACCACGATGAAATTGAAATGCAATATCTTATCGCTCCAATCGTTCAAATTTGTGATGCCATTTCAGGTGCAAGACCAGGAGCAAGAAGAGAAGTAGTTGAAGCCTATGCTAAACGACTAAAAGATTTGGAAGAGTTGGCACTCTCCTATTCCGGAGTAACAAAAACTTATGCCATTCAAGCAGGAAGAGAACTTCGGGTGATAGTTGGAGCAGACAAATTGACCGATGAACAAACCAAAGTGCTTTCTTTTGATTTGTCCAAAAAAATTCAAAATGAAATGACCTATCCCGGACAAATAAAAATAACCGTAGTTCGTGAGACAAGGGCTATCAGTTATGCAAAATAACAAAGATGACTAACAAAAAAACAGAACTTTTTTAAGTTCTGTTTTTTTTTGTGGTGTCCGAAAAAATGTGTACTTT
>CALAVA010000069.1 GCA_937892025.1 uncultured Bacteroidales bacterium | reverse complement strand
GTCGCAGAGGTGCAGCGGGATGCCCCACAGCGAGTCCGGCTTGGACTGCTGGAGGCAGTCGGGATTGTGGTGTGCGGATTTGCAGACATTCAGTTGCAAAGTCTGTTTTTGCGTGCTCCAAAAAATATGCAATATTTTTCAGAAGAAACTTATCTGCAAGGGAAAATTGAGGAAATTGACCATAATTATAAGGGGAAAACCCGGCTTTTGCTCACAGATATGCAAGATTTTCAGAGGAATAAATTTTCCGGGACCTATCGCATTACATTAAATCATAATTATAATCATCTGAAAATAGGCGACTGTGTGGAAACAGTGGCGACTACATTTCCATTGATGCATCCGAATATGGTCGGAGGTTATCAGTTTGACCGCAAGGCATATTTCGAGGGGATAAATGCCTTAGGATTTGCTTTGGTTGATGCATATCCGGTCGATTGTGACAGTGATGCAGCATCTTTTGTCACTCTGATGAAGGCAAAAATTTATGACACAAGACGCAAAATTGTGCAAAAAATCAGCCGAGAATTACCTAAAGAAGAGGCGGTATATTTTGCAAAAAAATCTAATGATGCTGTTGCTGAAATTATAAAAAATACCCAAATCGTTTTCTTGGTGCTGCAATTTTACCAACTCCTTATGTTGATGAGGCTATAAAAGAGCTTGAACGCTGTGTAAAAGAATTAGGTTTTAAATATTGGCACACGCATTCTAATTATAAAAACGAACATTTATATGAAGAAAAATATCTGTTTTCTACTTGCATTTTGTGCGTATTGTAATATATTTGCTACGACCTATTTTGTTTCTCCAAGTGGAAACGATAATAATAGTGGTTTAAGTTGGGCTAATGCGAAATTGACAATACAATCTGCGATAGATTCAGCCCAAATTGATGATTCTGTATTTGTTGCGATAGGAAATTTTACTGGGTTTACGGTAAAAAGTGGGGTACATATATATGGTGGTTTTTTAGGATTCGAATCATATTTATATCAAAGACAACCATTAAAGTTCGGAAGTTTGTCCAATGGTATGCGAACCTTGATAACATATATGGTATCTGCTTCTACTACAGGTAGTTATATTGTTACTAATATGGATGGTTTTATTATTGATGTGGCTTCAGAGTATGCAATAAAAGCGATAGGAATGCCTATATTGAATATAAATAACTGTAATATTCGTAATAGGTTAAATTCAGGTTATTTGACATATGGTATTTATATAGAATACCAGTGTATGATTACTAATACAAAAATAGCAGATTGTTATTCTACGTGTCGGGCAATATATTTTTATCCGCGTTACACAAAATCAAAATTGATTATGAGGGATTGTGAGGTGTCAAATAATAGATTCCCTATATATGTATACCATGAAGTATCTAAATCTTACGATGTTATATTTGAAAGATGTTTAATTGCTAATAATAAGGCGATTTATAATACATCTGGGGACGTGTATGTAGTTGCTCCGATTACAATAAAAGTATCGGGAGGAAATGTAGATATAATTGATTGTAAAATAATGAATAATTCTTTTTCTCTTTCTGGCACATCAACTTCAGTTATGTCGGGTGGTATATATAGTATAGTCAAAACAAGAGTAATTAATTGTATAATAGCCAATAATACAGCTATAGCAAATAATGTAAACAATGATTTCGCAATAGGGGCAGTTAACCTGACAAATGCTTCTTCATTGATACAAAATTGTACCTTTGCAAATAATTCTGCTTCACATATAGATTCTACAAAAGCAGGCATTGGTCGCATAGGTACAACACTATTGTACAATAATATAGTTTATGACACTGGATCATTTTGGCATAATGCTAATTATACTTTTTATAATGCGAGAAAGTTAAAAAGTTTAACAGGAGTAGGCAATATTGTATTGGATACGCTAAACAACGGTAATGACAGTAGCAAAAACTATGTGCGTTTTGTCAATCCTACTACCTTTGCTGGTGCCGCTACCAATACGGCGGATTCCTTGGCTATATTTCAGGCAGATTGGCATTTGTCGGCAGGTTCTGCTTGTATAGATGCCGGCTATCCTTACTATAATACACTTGCTTATCAGGATTCTACGGATTTGGACGGCAATCATCGTGTGTCGGGAGGGGTAGTGGACATAGGTGCGTACGAGTTTCCTCAGGCGGATGCACCCCAGCAAATAGTATGGAATCAAAATTTGCAAGGACATCTCAGCGAGAGCTGGATGCTTAGCGAGGCCTATGCCACAAGTACTTTGCCATTGTCATACACGAGCAGCAATCCGGGGGTTGCCACTATATTAGGGGATACTTTTGTGTTTCATGCCGTAGGCAAAACCACCATCACCGCTACCCAATGGGGAGACAGCGTGTATATGCCGGCTACTCCATTAGCAAAAATGCTTATAGTCTATGGAGATACTATTGTCGTACAAGATACGGTAAAATACAACGACACTATCTGGCACAATGATACCATTTGGCACAATGATACTCTATGGCACAACGATACCTTGTGGGCGAACGATACCTTGTGGTATAAAGATACGTTGTGGTATCATGATACGACAAGAACACATATCAATGATACTATTTGGCACAATGACACCATCTGGCATAACGATACTCTATGGCACAACGATACAATATGGCATAGTGATACTTTGTGGTCTCATTTATATGATACAATACCGATATACGATACTATCACCATTTATATTTATGATACGCTAACTATCTATGATACAATTCATGTTATGGTGTACGATACTATAGGTGTTCGTATAGAAGATATTGGTTTGTCGCAAGTGCCATGGCGTATTACGCAAGATGGGGAAAGTATTTATGTCAGTGGAGCGGAAGGTGAAATAGTCCGAGTCTATGATATGGCTGGTCGCTGTCTGCATGTGGAGGCACGGGCGGCAGGAGTGTTGCGTTTTCGTATGTACGCTTCAGGCATATACTTGGTTCAAATAGGCAACTATGCAGCCCAAAAGGTGGTAGTAACAAGGTGAAAAATGCTCAATGCAGATAAAAACAAAAAATAAAATTATACCAGACAATAAAAATTAAACTCATACATGATTTCATTAGAAGATTATCTTAATGGATTAGTGTCAAGCATAGCAGAAGGGCGAGCCTCTGCCGATGCTCTTTCGGCAAGAATAGCAGAAACTTACAAAAACAATGAAATTCTGCGACATTACTCAATTCCACGTATGAAAATTGGAGATATAAATATGTCTATACCTGTTGCTTTTGCAGGGGAAAACGAGGGTGCAACAACCACATTAAGCCTTGTAAAACAACCTAATTTGAATGCCATAGTGGAAACTCTCACTACAACAATTTGTGAGTGCTATTTTTTAACACCAAGAATATTGGCCACTAATAATGGGAATGATAATATGAGACTTGACCGTTCTTTGCAATATTCCTTACAAATAATGGTTTCTCAATTGTACAATGAGTTGTTTCAAATGGGAGACCCATTAGTTGCCACAGAGGTTGATAGTATTTTACAAAACCGGGCAGCAGAAGTTTGCTCTGCTTTTTATGACAATTTGCCTGCTAATGAGACCGTTTTTAGTACTGCTATTGATTTGGGCAATGAAGCAGCCATTTATCGCTTAAAATATGATTTAGAACAGGCCTTTGTTTTGCAAAGTGTATCCAATCAGGGAATGATGTTCAAAGCAACTGCACAAGAGTTGAGTGAGGTGGATGAAAATGCTATTTTCCATATTCAATTTTCACTTAAAGAAGATAGTTTACAATGGGCATTCTCTCGAGATGACGAAGGAAATATCAACGCCAATTTAGTACCAGAATAGACAATAATGAAAGGTTCAACATTGGATATTGTTAAAGGTTTGTTTGACAAACTGCAAGAGGTTCCTGATATTGTTTCCGCCTTTGAACATCGGGAAAGTACGGCTATGCAATTGTGGTTGCAATGGTTGGAAACTTCTGAAAAATTACTCAAAGAACAAGGTTTTGCCGAATGTGCTGCAGTGGCAGGTATAAGGGCTGATGTGTTGGTGTATTTGTCAGAAAAACAAACTCGAAAAGAAAAATTTATAGCAGTACTTAAAACAGTAAACGCGGCACAAACACTATTGTTGGAAAAATACAAAACTTTGGAAGAAAAAGTGGAAAATGTGCGTGTTTTTCTAAAACAAGTACTTACGCAAATAAACGATGCAGGCATATTAAATTATGATGAAAATACAGATTTTACGGCTTTTATCAACTCTGTATTTGAACAGATGAAAAACAACGCTCAATTGTCAGGTAGCATTCATAATGCTGTGGCTACAATCGGTAAAACAGACGTGTTGAGATTGATTGCCGAAACGCTAACGCAATTAAAATCTGAATAATGAAAATTGGCTTTGTTAATGCCCAAAAAATTAGACATTGTTTTGTTTTTGTTAAAAAACTTTGCAACTAAATCTTACCTATAAAAATGTAGAATTTCAACTTATACTAATATGAAACATTTGGAATCTATAGAATTACGTGCTTTTTTCTGATAAAAATAAAATATGTTTTTCTCTTATTGATTAGGTGTTTTAAAAAATACTATCTTTGCACTTATTTTTTTGACAATAAAATAGACAAATAATAAAGAAGAGATAAATAAAAGCAAAAAATATGGCAAAAAACGGAAAATATGAAAATAAAATTGTTGAAAAAAATCCTTTTTTTGACAGAAAAATGCTGTTTTTTGCTCACAAAAATCGTAACTGCTTGATTGATTCTCTCTCTCTCTCTCTCTCTCTCTCTCTCTCTCTTAAAGTATTTATTATCTATTTATTTTTATCAAAAAAAAGGAAGAAAATTTTTCTTCCAAGCAAATGCTATGCTTTTCATTTCTATTTTAAATTTTCCTAAAACAACGTTTTTATGAAAAAGATATTGGTAACAGGCGGTGCAGGTTTTATTGGTTCTCACCTTTGTGAAAGATTGCTTCAAGAAGGCAATGATGTGCTTTGTATGGATAATTTTTTTACAGGTCAAAAACAAAACATTATACATTTGTTTGATTATAAGTATTTTGAATTGTTAAGGCATGATGTAACAACTTCTTATCAAGTAGAGGTAGATGAAATTTACAATTTAGCATGTCCCGCTTCGCCAATTCATTATCAATTTGACGCAATTCAAACGGTAAAAACCTCCATTATAGGTGCCATTAATGCTTTGGAGTTGGCAAAGAGAATAAAAGCTCGTGTCTTGCAAACCTCTACTTCTGAAGTATATGGTGACCCCGAAATCCATCCGCAGGTAGAAACTTATTGGGGACATGTGAATCCCATTGGCATTCGTTCTTGTTACGATGAGGGTAAACGATCTGCCGAAACTTTGTTTATGGATTACCATCGGATGAATAATGTAGATATAAAAATTGTAAGAATTTTTAACACATACGGACCTCGTATGCACCCCAATGACGGCAGAGTAGTTAGCAATTTTATTGTTCAGGCTTTGCAAAATAAAGATATTACTATTTATGGAGATGGTTCACAAACTCGTAGTTTTCAATATATTGATGATTTGATAGATGCAATGTTGAAAATGATGGATACTCCCAAAGATTTTATCGGACCTATCAATGTTGGCAACCCTGAAGAATTTACTATTTTAGATTTGGCAAAAAAAGTGATAGAACTTACCAATTCAAAATCAAAAATTGTTTATCAACCCTTACCTTCCGATGACCCTACTGTACGTTGTCCCGATATTTCATTGGCAAAAAAACATCTACATTGGAATCCCACTATTAAGTTGGAACAAGGTTTGTTGAAAACAATAGCCTATTTTAAAGAAACCTTACAATTATAAAAATATGGCAACAAATTTATCTCAAAATCGTTTTTCTATTCCTATCTTGTTTGTTGTATTTAATCGATTGGATACAGCAGAACGTGTTTTTGAAAAAATAAAGGAACTTCAGCCTCAAAAATTATATATTGCCGCAGATGGCCCTCGTGTAAACAAAGAAGGAGAGCAAGAAAAATGTAACGAGGTGAGAGCATTGGCAAAAAAAGTTGATTGGGAGTGTGAGCTCAAAACCTTGTTTAGAGAGCAAAATCTCGGCTGTGCCAAGGCCGTTAGCGGTGCTATTTCATGGTTTTTTGAAAATGAAGAAATGGGCATAATATTGGAAGACGATTGTCTGCCTCATGCAGATTTTTTCCCTTATTGTCAAGAATTATTGGAAAAACACAAAGACAATAGTCGTATAAGTATGATTTCGGGAAGCAATTTTCAAGAAGGGCATAAAAGAGGCAATGCTTCTTATTACTTTTCTGCCATTCCACTCATTTGGGGGTGGGCTACATGGAGAAGAACATGGCAAAATTATGACCTTTATCTTAATAATTATTCTTTGACAGATTTTAAAAAAAATATCAAACCTTATTTCTCTTTTTATGAAAGATTAGTATGGAAAGACCGTTTTTTATCTATGAAAAAAAGAGAAAACAATACTTGGGATTACCAATTCGTTTTTCATATTTGGAAACAACAGGGTTTATGTATTGTTCCCAATGTTAATCTTGTTACCAATATTGGATTGGATAGTGGAACTCATTTTGAAAAAATAGCAACAAACCATAAATTTTTTATACAATCAGCACCTATTTTGCCTCTTGTACACCCAAAGCAAATACAACAAGACAAACAAGCAGATACGTTTTATTACAAACAATTTGTCCATAAAAATATATTTCGTTTGATATATAGAAAAACAAAACGATTATTTTGTTCAAAATCAAAGTTTTAATAATTTTTTGTCCAAATTTTTTCAAACAATATAGAAATGTTGTAAAAATGCTATCTTTGCATTTGTAAAATAAAATTTGATAGACAATATGAAACATATTTTTTTGACGTTATTTGTTGCTTGTTTTGTCATAACAAGTTATGGGCAAGTAGAAAACATGGCCAATGCTGTAGATACACGAGCAGTAGGTTCTTTAGAATCTGATAAGATAACGCTTGTTTTAGAACCTGTAAACAAAAACGGCGGGAAACCTTTGATGGAAGCACTTAGTGAAAGAAAAACAGAAAGAAAAATTTCTTCTTCAGAAATAGACCTCTATCTTTTAGGACAATTATTATGGGCGGCAAATGGTGTTAATCGTGTAGAAGAAAACAAAAAAACAGTTCCTTCGGCAAGAAACATTCAAGAAATCAATGTTTATGTGTTTAAAGAAGATGGCATTTGGGCATACAAGCCTCAAGAGCATCAACTTCTTTTAATAGAGAAAAGCGACCATAGAAAAGATGTTAGCAATTTGCCTTTTGTGGCCTCGTCCGCGGTTGTATTGGTCATGGTTGCCGACTATGACAAAATGAAAAATTTTTCTACAGAAGACAAAATCTTTTATTCCGCTATAGATTGTGGCTATGTTTGTCAAAATGTTTATTTGTTTGCCGCCTCTGAAAATTTGGCTACCGTTACCATCGGACAAGTTAATAGAGATGCAGTTGCTAAGTTGTTGCATATAAAAAACGGTAAGGTTATCGTTGCTCAACCAATAGGATATGCCAAATAAAAGATGATTTTTCTGCTTGTAAAAGATTTTATCAACCAAAAAAATCTATGAATCGTAGACTCACCTTCCTTAGTTGGAAACATTGTAGCGTTACACCACTGGACAATGGATTTTGCATCTATCAATATTGCTCCATCTTTGTACTTTAGTTCTTCATGAGCTAAGGCTCTTTTTATGCATGTGCCTACACCATCGTGCTCTCCCTTTCCATGACAAGCCTCTATGAAATTCCACATATATTGAATTCTACACAACCTGTGCACCTGCTCAACCAATAGAACATCCAGGTGTTCTTGAATTAAGATGCACAATTGTCTGACCAAATAATGTGATGATGATATTTTATGCCCCTATTAGCCAAATCTTCATAAAATAGTTGAAAACAACCATGTACAAACTTTGTAGCATTTGATCGATCATCGTTGATGTAAAAATGGTACTCTCTTAAAATCTTCCTGTCATCCTCTGTACTTGTAGGTGAATGCATGAATGTTATGTGAACAAATATGGAAACCTATTGAGAAGTATAATACTTTGCTTGCACCTCATTTTGTGGTTGTAGTGTGTAGTTCTCTGCGAAATCTACAACCAAAACAATGGTATCCAGTGGAAACGTATCCTTGCACAACTTGAATTGCAAATCTAGCCATCAAGCTCTATGTGCATGCCTTGCATACTTGTAAATAATATTTTCACAAAAAACCATCAATATTTATAGCATGCAAAAATGTAAAGAAAAACGAGCCGTAATCTCGTCGCTGGTGACATTACGGCTCGCCGGCAGTGAGGTTACGGCTCGCTTATGTTGGGCGATAAGGGCATGTTATTGAAATGCTGACGGTGCTCAGTGTTACACATGATTGGGAAACTTCAATCAGTAACAGAAGAGTATCAGATGTGTAGCACAACAAAAGATATTGTTTATTGCTGATTTTCAGAGGAATAGGCGCCTTCTCTTTTATTCTGTTACACTTTTACACTTCAAAAGCAAAAAGTCAGGGGTATAAAAAATAAAATAAAAAAGGTGATAAAAGAATAGCAACGATTTGTAACAGCAATTGAAGTGTAACAAAAAAAGCCCGCCCCCGGCGTAAAAATGCTGGGAGCGGACTTGACTTTAATGACACAGACTTGTTAGAACGGCATTTCTGTCTGAAAGGGTTGCTGGTCACTCGTTTCATCGAAAGACTTCTGCGACTGGACATAATAGCATGTCTTTTGCACTCCACTGGCATCTCGCTGAATCCAGCGGTCACCATCTTTTTTCTGATGCGTAATGCTTATGGGATTAAGACAGTGAAGGTGATTTGCGAACTGGCAATAGTCCTTCAGATGCTGCGTCATCTTCTTGGGAGCCCATCCGAATAAGGTCTCACGGTTGAAGTCTGCCAGCACCTGCTCAGCCTTCAGTTCGCAGTCAAGATGCCCGCTGTCCACGGCAAAGTAGTCGTCGGCCCACAGCTTGAAGTCCTTGCCAACGGCAGCCATTTGCTCACGACGCTCGATGCGGCTCAGTGGCGGCATGATGCGGCGCTCGCCAGGCT
>CALAVA010000068.1 GCA_937892025.1 uncultured Bacteroidales bacterium | reverse complement strand
ATAAAAAGATGTAGCACCGGCGTAAGATTCATCACCCAACATCATTTGAGACCATTGTTCTTGGGACATGGCTCCTGTGCCAGAATCGGTGAGAAGGTCTATATAGACTTGTTCGGCTTTTAGTTGAAAAACATTATAATGGGCTTCTTTTAGCCATTGTTCTCTTTGTTCTCTTGTTGATTTTTTTATAGGCTCTATCATTTTTATTTTCCAAGCCTCTGCAAATGGTATTTCCATAAAATTTTCTTTTTTTTACGTTTAACAAATTAAATTTGGGAATTATAAATTTTAATTTTAATACAAAAATTGCAGTCAAAACTGCATTAAAAAGACATATAATAAGTGTCTCTACGTTTGATATTTTTGTATTTATTTTTGATAGTCAGTATTTTGCGTTTTTTGTTCACAATCATTTTTCTTTGTTTCAAAGGTACGATTTTTTTTGACATGTTTTAAATATATGGCAAAAAAATAAAAAAAATGATTATTGTCTTTTTTTTGTATCTTTGTAAGTTTTTAGAATGTACAAAAATTAGATTTTTATGAAAATTAGAACATTGTTTATTGTATTATTTTTGTTTGTGCCGATATGTATGTTTGCCCAAACCACCTTAACGATAGAAGGTTCAGAAGATAGTTATAATCAAATAAGGGTAATTAATGAAACTTCACAAGAAAATTTTTATTGTCGTGTATCTGTCATACGTAAGGGGAAGACAAAGAAAGAAGTGTATAGTATTTTTGAATTGAAAGGGAAAAAAGATATTGATTCAAAAACAAATATAAATAGAATACAACAAGGTGAGCAAATAGTAATAGAAATGCCTAAAAATTTTCCAGTAAAAGTATCTTTTTCGTTAGAATATAAAGATTATCCATTGTGGGATGCTATTCTTATTCATATTTATGATGAAACCACACAATTTGAAGGAGATGATTTTTAGAAAATAATTTTTAAGAGAAGATAAAAAATGGAAAGTACACGACAACAAAAAGTAGCCAAACTAATTCAAAAAGAATTATCTGAAATATTTAGACAAGAAGGGCAAAACTATTCTCCATCAGCCATTTTAACTGTTACAAGGGTGGATATAGCCAAAGATTTATCTTTTGCAAAAGTTTATGTCAGCATTTTTGCTACAGGGGACAAAAAACTTGTTTTTGAAACGATTGAACACAATAAAAAGGAAATACGTTTTAAGTTGGGGCAAAAGATTAAAAATCAAATGAGAATAATTCCAGAATTGGCATTTGTCTTTGATGATACGTTAGATTACATAGAAAATATTGATAAATTGCTTAAACAGTGAACGTAAGTTTTTGGATAGCCAAACGATATCTTTTTGCAAAGAAATCACATAATATCATAAATCTTATTTCCATCATTTCATTGATAGGGATTTCGGTGGCGACAGGGGCAATGTTTATTGTTTTGTCTATGTTTAATGGTTTGCAAAATTTTATTGGACAGACGTTCAATACATTTAATCCAGATTTGGAAATTACGCCTCGTAGAGGAAAAATAATCAATGATACCACCATATCTGTATCCAACATAATAGCCATGCCAGAGGTTGAATATTGTTCGGGTGTGTTGGAAGAGAAAGTTGTTTTTGTAAAAGACCAAGAGCAATACATTGCAACATTAAAAGGTGTTGCTACAGATTATGCACGGATGACTCGTATGGACACGATAGTAACAGAAGGAGAATTTTTGTTGGAAAGCAACAATATTCCCTTAGCGGTGTTGGGTGGAGGTGTCGCATATCATTTAAACTGTAATGTGGGCAATGCGATAGAAAATCAATTGAATATCTATTATCCGGATAGAGGCAAAAAACGAATTTCTGCTATGGGAACAGATGCCGTTTTTTCTCAAACGATTATCCCCTCAGGAGTGTTTCATTCTTATACTACTTATGATGAACAAATTGTGTTTGTTCCAATTGATTTTGCTCGTAATCTATTGAAATATCCTACCGGTTTTACTTCCATAGAGATAAAATGCAAAAAAAATCAAGTGCATAAAGTACAAAAGATTTTGACCCAAGAATTGGGTGATAAGTTTTTTATCAAAAATGCTTATCAGCAGGAGGCAGATTTGTATAAGGTTATGCAATCGGAAAAATGGGTCATTTACCTTATTTTGTCGTTCATTCTCCTTATTGCTTCTTTTAATATGATGGGAATGATGTCTATTTTGATTTTAGAGAAAAAAAATCAAATTGGCACATTGTTTTCTTTGGGAATCAATAATAAACATATTAAACAGATTTTTTTGTATGAAGGTATGCTTATTGTAGGGATAGGAGTTCTTGTCGGATTTCTTATTGGATTGATATTCTGTTTTTTACAATACAAATTCGGATTTATTTCTTATGGAGATGGATCTTATCTCATTTCTTCTTATCCTGTGCAAATTCGTTTTTTTGATATTTTAATGATTGCAGCCGTTGTGTTGTTGATAGCCTTTCCAACTATTTATATTCCCATAAAAAAATTAACTATAAGTTTTATAAATAATTCATAATGAAAATATTAGTAAAAGAATTTTGTTTTTGTTTAATTTGTTTTATGTCTTTGTGGGCGTGTTCAAACAAACAAGCCATTCAGTTGAAAGGTTATACGCAAGGAACATATTATACGCTTGCCTATTTTGATGACGAAAATCGTAATTTTCAAGTTCAATTGGATAGTATTTTGACTTTAATTGACGAAACGGCCTCTACCTATAATGCCAATTCCATTCTTTCTAAAATAAACAAAAATGACACTTCAGTACAACTAAATGAAGATTTTTGTAATCTGATAAGCCTTTCTCAAACTATTAGCGAACAAACAAATGGATATTTTGATATAACCATTGCCCCTTTGATTAATTTATGGAATTTTGACAAAATGGATAGTTTACAAATATCTCCGTCTCAGGTTGATAGTGTTAAACAATTTGTAGGCTGGAACAAAATAAAACTTATAAACAATCACCTTTATAAAGAAAATGAAAATATTCAATTGAATATGAATGCAATAGCACAAGGTTATACCGTACAAAAATTTGCAAATTTTTTGAAGGACAATGGTGTTGTTAATTTTGTATTAGATGTCGGTGGAGAAGTCTTTGTTTCTGGAGATAAAAACGGACAACCTTGGTTGGTTGGAATAGAAAAACCTGAAAATAGTAGTTTGGAAAATCGTTCGGTGGAAGTAATTTTAGCACCAAAGAATCAATCTGTTGTAACTTCAGGAAGTTATCGAAAATATAAAATTGTTGATGGACAAAGATATAGTCATATTATTGATAAAGAATCAGGTTTTCCTACAAGAGATAGTTTGTTAAGTGTTACTGTTTTGCATGATGACGCTACTTTTGCCGATGCTTATGCCACTGCTTTGATGGCAATGGGTTATGAAAAAGCAATAGCCTTTGCCCATCAAAATCCCGATATGGGTTTCTTTTTTATCTATCTTTCACATGAAGGATTAAAAAGTTTGGCAACAGATAAAATGAAACAAATCATAATAGAGTAGTTATGTATCTTTCAGATATACAAATAGTTAATTTTAAAAATTATATAGAAAAAAGATATTCTTTTTCTCCTGACATCAATTGTATTGTGGGTTTGAATGGCGTCGGGAAAACCAATTTGTTAGATGCTATCTATTATTTATCTATGTCAAAAAGTTATTTCAGCAACATGGACAATATGAATATTCGTCATGGAGAAGAGTTTTTTGCCATTCATGGAGATTTTGTCTTTGATAGTCTTGAAGGACAAAGTAGGGTGAGTTGTATTCAACAAAGTGGAAAAAGAAAAGTACTCAAATTTAATGATAAAGAATATAATCGTTTGGCTGATCATATCGGATTGATTCCTTCTGTTATGATTTCTCCCTATGATATTGATTATATCAATGGAATGGCTGATGTGAGACGAAAGTATTTTGATAGTATTCTCTCGCAATTGGATAAGAATTATTTAGACAAACTTATGATTTATAACAAATTGATTGCCAATCGAAATGCCTTGTTAAAGCAAATGTATGAAAATGACCATTTCGTAGAAGATGAACTTGTTGTTTGGGACAATCAGTTGATAAGTGTTGCTCATTTTATTTATGAAAAGCGAAAAGGTTTTATCCATGATTTTTTGCCAATTTTTATGCATTATTTTTCTACAATAACGGCTCACAAAGAACAAGTAAACATTCAATATCAATCTTCTTTGGCAAATTCGGATATGCAAACCTTGTTGAAAGAAAATCGACAAAGAGATTTTTATTCTCAACATACTTCTAATGGCATACATAAAGATGATTATTTGTTTGAAATGAACAACTTTGTGGTTAAACGTTATTGCTCTCAAGGACAACAAAAATCTTTTTTAATTGCTCTTAAATTAGCACAAGGAGAGTATGTTAAACAAATTAAAGGCAAATGTCCTTTATTGCTTTTGGATGATATTTTTGACAAATTGGATGAAAATAGAATTACTGAACTTATTAGCATGGTAAATGGGAAAGGGTTTGGGCAAGTTTTTATTACCGATACTGATAAAGATAGGATTTCTAATTTGCTGACAAACAATAATATAAACTTTAATCTGATAGAAATAGAGGCTTGATTATGATAAAATTGGTCATTTTTGATTTGGACGGCACTTTGTTATATACTTTGGAAGACCTTGCCAATAGTTGTAATTTTGTTTTAGAAAAATATGGGCAACCCAAACATACTATTGATGAATATAGATATTTAGTAGGCAGTGGAGTGGAGGTGTTGTTGCAAAAGGCTTTTGGAGATAGTTTTTCTTTGCAGAATAAACAATTTGTTTTGGAAAATTTTCTGGAATACTATGCTGTACATCAATATGATACAACTCGACCTTATGCAGAAATTCCATTTGTTCTTCATGTTTTGCAAGAACAAAACAAAATGCTTGCTGTGGCTTCCAATAAAATGGATAAAGCCACAAAATTATTGATACACAAATATTTTTCTAATATTAATTTTAATGTTGTTTTGGGGGCTTCAAACGATATGCCAACAAAACCCAATCCTGCAATAATCAATAAAATACTATCTTTGTGTGGTGTAAAAAAAGAGGAAACTATATATATTGGAGATAGCAATATAGATATGGAAACAGCAAAAAATGCCGGAGTAAAAAGTATTGGAGCCTTATGGGGCTATCGTTCAAAAAAAGAATTGGTAGAATCAGGAGCTGATTTCCTTGCTCTTTCTCCTATTGATATAGTAGAATTTATTGCCAATAATTTATAGTAATTATCTTAATTGGTGATTTCTAAAAAGTTCTTCAAAAAATAGTATTTTTATATTTCTGTCTTTTTCTCGTTTTTTTATAGATTGTCATTTGCAGGTTTGTTACAAATGACAATCTATTTTTACAAAAAATTATTTGCCATAACCTTAATATAAATTATTGAATACCAGAAATTTCTATACCTGTTTCAATTTTTCGTATCAACCCTTGCAAAACAGCACCCGGACCAACTTCTATGAAAGAGGTTGCTCCATTTGTTACCATATTTTTTATAGTTCGTGTCCACAAGACAGGAGCTGTGAGTTGGGCAATTAGATTTTTTCGAATTGTTTCTGTGTCAATAGCAGGTAATGCCGTGCAATTCTGATATATAGGACATGTTGGTTTTTTAAAATGTACGGAATTTATTGCGTCAGACAATTCAGCACGTGCTTGTTCCATAAAAGGAGAATGAAACGCCCCACTAACATTAAGTGGTAAAACTCGTTTGGCTCCAGAAACTTTTAATAGTTCGCTCACTTCAGCAATTCCTTTAACAGACCCAGAAATAACTACTTGTCCCGGACAATTAAAATTGGCGGCTACAACAATTTCTCTTGAGGCTCTGCGACAAATGTCTATTACTTTTTCGTCTTCCAAACCCAAAACGGCAGCCATAGTTGTTTCTTGTCTTTCACAAGCTTTTTGCATAGCCATAGCACGCTGAGCAACCAAACGTAAGCCATCTTCAAAGGACAAACAACCGTTTGCTACTAAGGCAGACAATTCCCCCAAAGAATGCCCAGCAACCATATCTGGAGAAAAATTGTCCATACATTTTGTCAAAATAGTGGAATGTAGGAATATAGCAGGTTGTGTAACTTTTGTTTGTTTTAATTCTTCATTGGTGCCATTAAACATAATATCACTAATTCGAAATCCAAGTATTTCATTAGCAATTTCGAATAACTCTTTTGCAAGTGATTGGGTTTCATACAATTCTTTTCCCATACCTGAGAATTGTGCCCCTTGACCTGGAAATACATATGCTTTCATAAGTTTATTTTTTTGTTCATAAATAATTATAAATGAATGGCTTGACTTATAGCAGCCTCAACTGCTTCCATAACGGCTTCACTCATAGTTGGATGAGGGTGAATTGCCTCTAAAACTTGTTCCGCTGTAATATCATTTTGTCTGATAATAACAGCCTCAGCAATCATTTCTGTAACATTATCGCCTACAAAATGGCACCCTAAAAGTTTTCCTGTAGCCGCATCAACAACAACTTTTACCATACCATCTCTGCTACCTGCAGCGGTGGCCTTGCCAGAAGCGGTAAAAGGAAATTTTCCAACTTTAACAGTATAACCTAATTCTATGGCTTTTTTTTCAGACATACCCACCGAAGCAACCTCTGGAGTGGTATAGGTACACCCTGGAATATTGTCATAATGAATGGGTTGTGGATTGTGTCCTGCCAATTTTTCTACACAAACAATTGCTTCACGAGAGGCGACATGTGCCAAAGCGGGTCCGTGAACAATATCTCCAATAGCATAAACACCTTCTACATTGGTACGATAGAAATCATCAACAACTATTTTGCCACGTTCTACGGCAATATTTGTTTCTTCCAAACCAAGGTTTTCTATATTTGTTTGAACACCGACTGCTGACAAAACAATATCTGCTTCTATTTCAAGCATATTTCCTCTTTTGTCTTTTACGTGTACTTTGCACTTATTGCCTGTTGTATCTACACTTTCCACAGAGGCTTCTGTCATGACTTTCATGCCTTGTTTGCGGAATGCTCTATCTATTTGCTTAGATATTTCTTCGTCTTCTACAGGTAAAATATTGGGTAATAATTCTATAATTGTAACTTTAGTTCCCAAACTATTATAGAAAAACGCCAATTCACTACCGATGGCTCCTGACCCAACAACGACCATACTTTCTGGCTGTTGTGGCAAAGTAAGTGCTTGTCGGTATCCGATGATTTTCTTTCCATCTTGAGGCAAATTAGGCAAAACGCGAGAGCGAGCACCTGTTGCTAAAATAATATGATTGGCAGTATATTGTGTTTTTTCACCTTCAGCGTTTTCCACTTCTACAATTTTGTTAGGCAATATCTTGCCGTGTCCTGCAATAACTTCAATATTGTTTTTCTTAAATAAAAATTGAATTCCCTTGCTCATATTTTCTGCAACCGAACGGCTACGAGCAATCATTGCTTGAAAATCGGGTTTTACTTCTCCTTGAGTCATTACCCCATAATCAGCAGCATGTTGCAAATAACGAAAAACTTGTGCTGATTTCATCAAGGCTTTGGTGGGAATACAACCCCAATTTAAACATATACCTCCTAATTCTGCACGTTCTACAACAGCGGTTTTCATGCCTAATTGAGCGGCTTTTATAGCAGCAACATAGCCACCAGGACCACTCCCTATTACTATTAAATCAAAATTTGTCATCTTTTTTACAAAAAATATTTTTGCAAATGTACATAAAAAAATGAAAACTTTTATACAAATAGAATAAAAAATGTTTATTCGCTATCGGAATTAAACTAACACATATTTGATTTTACAATCAAGTTCTAAAAATTGTATGGTTGTCATAATTGTTGTTTTGTTTGTTCTGTCTAATTTCTGACAAATGTATTTTGTTTTTCTGAAAAAATAAATAAATTATGACAGTGTTTACCATATTTTTTGACTATTTTTGCATCATTATTTTTTATTATTTAATTTTAATTAAAATATTGTAATTATGAACAAACCAATTAAATTTATAGCATGTTTTACACTTATTGGAAGTGTTTTTTTGTCAATGTTATCATGTGGCAATTCTAACACAAAAAAAGTAGATGATGGGACCTTATCTGGAGAAATTTCAATATCAGGGGCATTTGCCCTTTATCCATTGGCGGTGAAATGGGTAGAAGAGTTTCAACAAAAGAACCCTAATGTAACTATAGACTTATCGGCAGGCGGTGCAGGCAAGGGCATGACAGATGTTTTAGCAAATGTAGTGGATTTGGGTATGGTTTCGCGTGAGGTTTATCAACCAGAATTGGATAAGGGTGCCGTTCCTTTTGCTGTGGCTAAAGATGCTGTTGTTATTACTGTAAATACAGAAAATCCTTTTGCCGAACAAATGAAACAACATGGTATTTCTATGGAAACCGCTTATAAAATTTGGATAACCAAAGAATATACCACATGGGGACAAGTTTTAGGCACAAACGATAAAACTCCAATTCATGTTTATACGCGTTCAGATGCTTGTGGAGCGGCTGAAACTTTTGCTTTATGGATGGGTAAAAAACAAGAAGATTTGGAAGGTACGGCTATTTTTGGAGACCCCGGTTTGGCTGATGCTATTCAAAGGGACAAATTAGGCATCGGTTTTAATAATATCGGTTATGCCTACGATGAAGAAACTCGCCATCCAAATCAAGGTTTATTTGTGTTCCCTATAGATGCTAATGCAGATGGAACTATTGCTGCAGAAGAATATTTTTACGACACCAAAGATGAATTTATACAAGCCGTTTCAGAAAACAAATATCCTTCTCCTCCAGCACGAGACCTTTATTTGGTAGCCAATGGAGTACCAACGAATCCCGCATTGGTGGCTTTTCTTGAATATGTGCTTACAGAAGGACAAAAACAAAATGTGCCTGTTGGTTATATTGGTTTGAGTGAAGACAAATTAACCAAAGGTTTGAATAAATTACATGGGGAAAAATAATTTTTCCTCATGTAATTTTAAGGTAAGTTCCATCAATTCACCATTTTAATAAAAAGGATTGTAAGTATTTTGGTGCCTTATTGTTTGTGTATTGGGTACAATGCTTGCATTGCTTCCTTATTCCGAATAGTAATCTATTAGAAACAGATACAAAAATTCTATAAAATGAATTTATAGCCAATTAAAATCAACCGAATGAAGTAAAAAAATTAAACTAACATATTATAAACCATAGCGTTTGCTATTTGTCTATTCGCAGTGAAACGTAGGAAATTTCAAGAATGTGCAAATAATGATAAAGCAAGAGCAACGTCCCGTTTATGCGGGCGACTTGTCTTATCATTTGGTGCATTTCCTACGACCACACTGCGAGCAAGTTTGCCCGCAGTTTTTTGTCGTAGATGTCGGATATGAAAGATGGCAACGCATAATCGAAAGAATTATGCAAAAGGACAAACAATATGTTTTTGTATTCGATTTGGACAATACATTGGTAAAGACCAATCGAGCAAATAATGAATCATACAAAGATGCGATTCTCTCGGTAGTGGGTGATGATGTAACAATCAAGAAGAGTAGGTTTACCCGCAATGATTTGTTGACTATTCGGCCCAATCTGTCACCTGTTCAAATTACAAAGATTGTAGAAGCTAAAGAGGCTTGTTATTCAAAACATTTGGCAGAAACCATTCGGAATGAAGAACTTGTAAAGAGCTTGCTATTATTGAAGGAGTTTGGCTGCGAAACAGTTTTGGCAACTGAATGCCACAGAAAAAGGGCGCAAGCTGTTTGTGAGTATCATTCACTAACACTCCTATTTCGCAAACAATTCTTTAACGAAGATCTTGGCGACAAAAACAAATACCAATTCTTGGAATCTATTGGCATTTCTTTGGAATCGGTTGTGTTGTTTGAAAACGAACAATCGGAAATCCGTAAAGCAATTCAATATGGACTATTTGAAAATCAAATAATTAAAGTTAAATTCTAAAACATTACATCATGTATCAATTCACTATTAAAGCCAATGAAAGTTTTCGTTGGTGGGACAGAAAAGAAAAAGTGTGTTGCTTAGAAACAGACACTTCGGCCTTTTACCATGCTGCATATTGCGGTGGAGGAAATTGGAAACAGGATGGTACTATCGAGAATCTGATTTGTACGCTAAAAAACGACAGGACACCTTATTTGGATAGAGTGTTGTCGAAAACCTGTAGTAGATTGGAAGAAATCCTATCGGAAGACTTACCTCAAATTTCGAGAATATACAACACGCGATTCACCGTTTGTGTCGTACCAAGAGCAAAGCACGAGAATCATTATGCTCCCAATCAATTGTTATTTAGAAACACCGTGAGTAATTATGTAAGGAGAACAAATATGTTTGAAGATGGAACTCATAACATAATACGACATACTGACACCATAACTACGCATAGTGCCAGAAGCGGGAATGGGGGCAATGGTTCGATGCCATATAAAGGCATAACAACGAACACATGCAATATCTCAAACATTCAAGGCAAGAATATCTTGCTTATTGATGATTTATACACAAAGCACATTTGCATAGATGAAGACGCAATTCAAGCACTTTACGATAAAGGAGCAAGAAGCGTCGTTTTTTATTCCGTAGGAAAAACTGTAAGCATGTCAAATTATTGATTTAAATTTGCAAACATAAAATAATCGAAGCCATGATTTACACAGAAAACGCACTCAACATCCTAACAGTAAGGGCTTTCCCGCAAAAAGGCCCAGCATGGATTCACAAAAACCTGAAAGGCAATGAATCTGTCGACACCCTTTGTCGCGTCCTTGAAACACACGAATTTGAATTCTGCAAAATACGGAATAGGATTCAACAGGCCATTGAAAAACTGGAAGATTCCATTGATGGCGTTGTAGCCATTGGCGACAGAGACTTTCCACAAATAAGAGGCAATGTGAAAGCGGCAGACAAGCCGTTTGCTTTGTTTTACAAAGGAAATCTTGATTTGTTGCAAACAACGAACCTGAACATTGCTGTTATAGGTGTGCTTAATCCCGATGAAAAGGTCGAATTGACCGAAACCATGGTAACCAAGGAAATACTGAAGCATGGGGCAACGATAATAAGTGGCTTGGCTTTGGGATGTGACAGTATTGCCCATAAAACAGCATTGGAAAACGAGGGGAAAACCGTTGCAATATTACCCAGCCCTTTAAGTGGAATCATCCCAAAGGAAAACACCGATTTGGCAAATCAGATTGTTGACCAAGGAGGGCTTTTGGTCAGTGAATACTATGAAAGCCCAAAGAGCAAAAATGACATGATCAGCAGATTTGTTGTGCGCGACAGATTGCAGGCCTTGTTTTCTGACGCTGTACTCTTGGCGGCAAGTTACGCCCCAAACAATATGGGACTTGATAGCGGTTCACGACACGCAATGGGGAAGGCAAAAGATTATGGAATTAAGCGAGCGGTAATTTACAATGAGACAAAACACAAGGATAATCCAATGTACGACCTAAACCGACAAATTTTAAGGGAAGACAATAGTGTGATTCGTATTGATTCTGTAAACATGAAAGAAAAGATAAAATATTTGGTTACAAAACAAACCTCACAAAGTCTATTTTGATTCTCGAACAACTTGTTACTTAGTTCTCACATAAATTTTCCCCGTCCCCATCTCGCCCCTTTTACGAGTTACGGACGGGGAAATGTCGTAAATATATCCTTTTGCTATTGCAGTTTCCCATACTCTTCCTCCGCCACCGCCTCAAGCCGCCTCTTTTTTTCTAATGCGCCGCTTTTGCATATTACGGCAAATTTGTATACCTTTGCGCATTGTTGCAAGTAAGGTGTAAAAATAATAATTGATGATGCCATGATGCAAAAAGGAACAAAATCTCCAAAATATCACATCGGTGTCGCTTTCAGCGGTGGCGGAGCCAAAGCTGCGGCACATTGTGGGGCATTGCAGGCACTGCATGAATTTGGCATCCGTCCGGATGTCGTCTCCGGCACCAGCGCCGGAGCCCTCGTGGCTACACTCTATTCGTCAGGCTTCTCGCCAACAAAGATGATCGAGATGTTTCAAGGGATGAACTTCTTCAAGGATATCGTTACTCCGAGTGTGCCTAAAGGTGGCTTGTTCGACTCGCGCCCTCTTGTGGAACTGCTTCGGAAAAACCTGCCCTATACGCGTCTTGAGGAGTTGCCTGTCCCAACGTTTCTCGTGGCATCCGACTTGGAACATGGTGTGCCAAAGGTGTTTGCAAAAGGCGAGATCGCTCCGAGGGTGGTCGCCTCGTGCTCCATCCCCGTCATCTTCCAACCCATGAGCATCAACGGGATTCATTATGTGGACGGAGGCGCATTCCAAAACCTCCCGGTGTCGGCTATCCGGCAGAAGTGCGAAAAAGTCATCGCTCTAAGCCTCAACCATCTGGAGGAAGACAAATACAAGGACAACCTCGTCTCGGTAGCTTACCGGTCGTTTTTGATGATGATGGTCTCGAATGTCGCCGCCGACAGCGCTCAAGCGGATACTTTCATCGAACTCGACACTTACGGCTGCACTGCTTACGACATGTCACGTATTGAGGAACTTTTCTTCAGAGGCTACGACAGTGCGGTGAAGGCCTTGGAAGAACAGGGCTGTCAGCGTGTCTTGCCCAAGGAGAATGTCGCTTTCCCTAAGAAAAAGCGCAAAAAAGACGACGACAAGTCGCATGAGGAGATTTTTCATAACACAGTGGCGAAAGGTGTCGCTGCCCTCAAGGCAATCAAGAAACCGGTGAGGAAAAAGAAACCATGACCAAAATCCTGTAAGTCTCGCGGCCTCGCGTTCACGGGCGATGACGCGGATAAGGAAAGCCATATTCATTTCAGTATGAGCCAGTCCACGGTTTCATGTTTTCCTGTTGTACTGCTATTTATACGTTCCTTCCCATCTCATAGGCTTGACGCATGGCGGGATGCCCTTCTATTTCGCCTTTTTCATACACGCCCTTCCCGTAGATGACTCCGCGCTCCACCGAGCCGTCGAGACACTCCGCAAGTCCCCTGAGGCAGGCAAGGGTGGTGTCCATGACGGTGGAGGTGTCTTCGGCAGCCGTCATGATGTAGTAGAACTCCTTGTTGTGGAACTCCAACCATCGGGCCACAGTTCTGTCAATCAACGCCTTCAGCTGCGCGTCGATGGAGTAGAAATAGACTGGCGTGGCCATGACGATGACATCGGCTTTGAGCATCTTTTCCAATATCTCGGCCATGTCGTCGCGCACGGCACATTGTCCCTTGTGGTCGTTGCAGAAATAGCAGGCGCGGCAGTAGCCGATATTTTTCGCCGCTATGCGGATTTTCTCCACCGCGTGGCCGGCTTCCTGCACGCCGCGCATAAACTCATTGCAGAGC
>CALAVA010000067.1 GCA_937892025.1 uncultured Bacteroidales bacterium | reverse complement strand
TATCTGCCACCAAAGAAGACGTTCATCAGGCTATAAAGAACATAGACAAAGGTTTATATCCCACTGCGTTCTGCAAGATCATTCCAGACTATCTTTCAGGCAGCAAGGATCATTGTATAATCATGCATGCCGATGGAGCAGGCACCAAATCTGCATTGGCATACATGTATTGGAAACAAACAGGCGACCTATCCGTATGGAAAGGTATAGCACAAGATGCCATTGTCATGAATACAGATGACCTTATTTGCGTTGGTGCTGTGGACAATATTCTTTTGTCTTCTACCATTGGAAGGAATAAAAATCTCATTCCCGGTGAAGTTATCAAAGCATTAATAGAAGGCACTGAAGAATTTTTAGAAACTCTCCGCAATATGGGTGTCAGCATTTATTCCACAGGTGGAGAAACCGCCGATGTGGGCGACTTGGTTAGAACAGTTATTGTTGATAGTACAGTAACTTGCAGAATGGAAAGAAAAAAGGTGATAGACACTTCCAATATCCGTTCTAAAGACCTTATCGTTGGTTTGGCTTCATACGGACAAGCCACCTATGAAAACGCCTACAATGGTGGTATGGGTAGTAACGGACTCACCTCAGCAAGACATGATGTTTTCAACAAAACACTTATGCAATTGTTCCCTGAAAGTTATGACCACGCCCTTGATGAAAGCGTTGTATATTGTGGTAGTCACAATCTCACCGACCCAACAGAAATAGAAGGTGTTGATGTGGGGAAAATGGTGCTTTCTCCAACAAGAACCTATCTCCCTGTTATCAAACAAATATTAGAAAATTATAGAGATAATATTCATGCTATCATACATTGTAGTGGCGGAGCACAAACAAAGATATTACATTTTATAGACAATTTGCATATTATAAAAGATAATATGTTTCCTACACCTCCTTTGTTTAGAATGATACAAAAAGAATCACAAACCGATTGGAGCGAAATGTACAAAGTGTTTAATATGGGTCATAGAATGGAATTGTATGTAAAAGAAGATATTGCTAAAGACATTATTGCAATATCTCAATCTTTTGGCATAGATGCCCAAATTGTCGGCAGAGTGGAACAAGCCGAGACAAAACGAGTAAGCATCATCTCCGAACATGGAACATTTACGTACTTTGTCTAATATTTGAATACAAAAATATGCAAAACAACGATTTTCATAGGACAAGAGAGAAGAAAAATAGCAACCTTATCTATGGCATTCGTGCGGTTACAGAAGCCATAAACAATGAAAAAGATATAGATAAAGTTGTATTTCAACGAGGTATTTCAGGAACCATATTCAAAGAGTTATTTGCTTTGGTGAGAGAGCGGAATATTCCGTTCCAATATGTTCCCATAGAACGTCTAAACCGCTATACACATGGCAATCATCAAGGTGTAGTTGCATTTGTATCCCCCATTCCCTATCAAAGCATTTATGATATTCTGCCATGTATATATGAAAATGGTCGTGTTCCCTTTTTATTACTTTTAGACCGTATTACCGATGTTCGCAATATGGGAGCCATTGTCCGCAGTGCTGAATGTGCAGGGGTAGATGCAGTGATAATACCTTCAAAAAATAGTGCACAAATCAACGAAGATGCCGTCAAAACATCTGCAGGAGCCTTGTTTAGTACACCAATATGTCGCCACGATAATTTGGTGGAAATTGTTGAATATCTGCAACAAAGTGGCATACAAGTGTTAGGTAGCAATGAAAAAGCAACAAATATTTGTTATGACATCAATTTCACACTACCAACTTGTATTGTCATGGGAAATGAATATGAGGGCATTGCTCCCGTGTTGGCACAATCTTGCGACAATATGATTCGTATCCCAATGGCAGACAATACATCCATAGAATCTCTAAACGTATCTGTTGCAACTGGTATCATGTTATTTGAAGTGTGCCGACAAAGAAGCATAAAAGTTCAAAAATGATAGATGTGGCTTAAATGAGTCCGTCCTTGTTGCCGAACTCGTACATTTGGTGTGCCTTCCCTTTGGCGATGCAGGCCGTGTGTGGCTTGTGCAGGCTGTAAACCTTGTCTTTCTGGGTGCGGTCGCACAACATGGCTCTGTTCTACAGGTACAATACCTCACGCAGTTCGTCCGTCATCTTGTCAGCCAGCAAGGCTAGTTCGTTGCCTCGGTCAATGAAGCCGGTAAGCATGGGGCGGAAGAGTTCCGGGGTGTTGCGGGTGGGTGATTTCCCTATCATGATTTCTGTGCGTTATTTTGCAAGGTTTTTGCTTGTGTGATTCAAATTTCTTTGCATTTATAACGCATATTATTTGACTTTATTATATTGAATGATAAATATTTAATGCGTTTTAAGGACGGACTAATTATTTTGGACACTATTGCATACAAACAGAAAAACCTCATGCAAAACATTTTTTTATTGAAACGATAGGAAAAATCAAAAAAAAATATGCCTATATTGAATTTTATAGTATCTTTGTAAATTAGTTTAATTATTAAAACATATAAACAATGAGCATAACAGACAAAAAATCATACGCATTAGGTATTGTAATTGGAGCAGATTGGGCGAAAATGGGTGTAAAAATTGATATAGAATCCTTTGCAAAAGGTTTTGCGGACACTATGAATGGGGTAAATCCGGAATTGACCCTATCTGAAATACAGAATCAGATGCAAATACTTCAAAAAGAGGTAGAAGTTATTGAAAAGAAAGAATTAGAAGAAGAATTACAACGAGGTCGTCAATTCTTGGAAGAGAATAAGAAAAAGCCCGGTGTTGTGGAAACAAAAAGTGGACTACAATATAAGATTTTAAGAGAAAGTATCGGAAAAAAACCACAAGCAAATGACATTGTAGAAGTTCATTATCATGGTACTTTGATAGACGGCACTGTTTTTGATTCTTCTGTTTTAAGAGGAGAAAAAATTGAATTTCCGTTGAATCAAGTTATTAAAGGTTGGACAGAAGGCTTACAATTGATGAGTGAAGGTTCAAAATTTGAATTTTATATACCTTCTCATTTGGCCTATGGGGACAAAGGTGCAGGCAAAGATATAAAAGGTGGAGCGACATTAATTTTTCAAGTGGAATTATTTAAGGTAAAATAGCTCTAATGCAAACAATCATTAAAAATATTGAAAATCTTTTTATTAAGACATTTCAATGTTCGATTTTATCAACCAAGATATTACCTGCTTCTGGGTCTAATAGAAGATATTTTCGGATCTCATACCAAGGTGGAAGTATTATAGGTGTTTTTAATGATGATAGGAAAGAGAATGAGGCTTTTTTGAGTTTTACCAAACATTTTCTCCGTCAAGGCATTGCCGTTCCGAAAATATTAGCGGAGGATATAGCAAACAATATTTATCTTTTGTCCGATTTAGGTGATGAAACGTTATTTGTTTGTTTAACAACCGAACGGGCGAAATATCCCAACGAGTCCTTTCCCGAAAAGTTAAAATATTACTATCAGGCAGCATTGAAAGGATTGTTGGAAATTCAATTTTGTGGCAAAAATGGTTTGGATTTTAGCAAATGTTATCCACGCAGTGCTTTTGATGCTCAATCTATCAGATGGGATTTGAACTATTTTAAATACTATTTTCTCAAATTAGCGAAAATTCCTTTTGACGAGCAATTGTTGGAAGATGATTTTGACACCTTAAGTTCTTTTTTGTTGGAAGCCGATAGCCAATATTTTCTATATAGAGATTTTCAATCCCGCAATTTGATGATTTTTAATAATGAGATATATTTTATAGATTATCAAGGTGGGCGAATGGGTGCCTTGCAATATGATGTAGCCTCATTGCTTTATGATGGGAAGGCCAATATTCCTGATGATATACGAGAGGAATTATTAAGTTATTATATTCAACAATTGCGAACCACCCACCCTCAACAAGCAGAGCATTTTAGAAAATATTATTATGCTTTTGTTTTTATCCGTATCATGCAAGCGATGGGTTCTTATGGATTTAGAGGATTTTATGAAGGGAAAAAACATTTTTTGCGGAGTATTCCTTATGCCTTAAAGAATTTGAGTTGGCTTTTAGAGCATGTAAAATTGGGCATTGACATTCCTCATTTGTGGATGGTTTTTCACAGAATAATCCAATCTCCTTTCTTACAACAATTCTGTGTACCTAAACTGCTTGTACAAATCAATAGTTTTTCATATAAAGATGTGCAGCCTACTGACAGAAGTGGCAATGGTGGTGGTTTTGTATTTGATTGCCGTTGTTTGCCTAATCCGGGTAGATATGAACAATACAAATGTTTGAATGGTTGCGACAAACAAGTGGTAGATTTTTTAGACAATAGTCTTGAAGTTGCCCTTTATTTCGACCATGTAAAATCCATTGTAGACATGGCGGTAAAAAATTACATTCACCGACAATTTTCCAATTTGATGATAAGTTTTGGTTGTACAGGTGGTCAACATCGGTCAGTATATTTTGCCAATAAATTAAGTCAATATCTGCAAAATACTTATGATATAGATATTGAAATTTCTCATTTAATGCAAGAAAAATGGATAAAATAAAATTTATAGTTATTGGGTTCATTCTTTTATCTGTTATGTCTTCTTGTCGTTATGAAGAGCCGTCTTTTAGTTTGACTAAACTCAATGACCGTATTCGTGGTGAGTGGCAAGTAAACAAAATAGAAAAGAATGGTGTGCTTAGTTCAGAATTTCCTTGCTATGAGGAACGTGTAAATAGTATTTTTTCTTTTTATCAGACAGGTGTTTGTCTCATTGACTATTCTCAAGATAATAGCAATATAAAGACAGCAGAAGGTACATGGGAGTTTGGCAACAAGAAAAAAACCATAATTGTCAATGCAAAAGGTCAAAATCAAGTTATTAGTAGAGTTTATACCATTATCAAATTTTCAAATAAAGAATTAATATTGTCCTATACAGACAGCAATGGGAACAAGTGGACACTTTATTTGGGTTTAATCTTATCCTTTATAGACTATGGATGGTAAAAAATATATCAATCGCCTATTTTTGCTATTTGCACGTCTTTCAAACAACAACAAAGTTTTAATTTTGAGTATTTTTGTAAGCATAATAGCCTCGTTGGCGGCAATTTTACTCAAGATTAGTGTACATGCAACTCAGGTAATGCTTCAGGAGGCTTTTCCTGAAGATGACTACAATTATTTGTTTTTAGCTTTTCCCATTATAGGAATTAGCTTGACAGTTTTATTTGTCAAGTTTTTTGTCAAAGATGATTTAAGTCATGGTGTTAGCAAGGTTTTATATGCGATAGCCCGCGATAAAGGGAAATTAAAAGGTCATCACACCTACTCTTCCATAATAGCGAGTACGCTGACGGTTGGTTTTGGTGGTTCAGTAGGTTTGGAGGCTCCAATTACTTTAACGGGTTCAGCCATAGGTTCTCAATTAGGCACGTTTTTCAAACTTAATACAAAGTCTACAATTACCTTGGTTGCCTGTGGAGCGACAGCCGCTGTTGCTGCTATATTTAATGCTCCCGTTGCGGGTGTTGTATTTGCCATAGAGGTGTTAATGCTTGACCTTACCATCACTTCGGCATTTCCCTTATTAGTTTCAGCGGTTACAGCCATGAGCATGTCTTATATTTTGTTAGGTCATAGCATTATGTTTAACAATATTGGCACTATTTCAGAGTTTGCCATAGAGAATCTTCCTCTTTATGCAATTTTAGGTTTAGTTACAGGTCTATATTCGTTGTATTTTATGCGAATGTCTGCGTTTATAGAATCCATTTTCAAAAAGATGCAAAGTTCATGGGGCAAAATTGCAGTTGGTGGCATATTGTTGAGTGTGCTAATATTTCTTTTTCCGTCCTTTTATGGTGAGGGTTATGAAGCTTTAAGCAATATCATGCGTGGGAACTTATCATATTTGTTTCACAATAGTCCTTTTTATAGTTGGCAATACAATGATTTTTTGATACTATTGTTTTTGTTTTTATTGTTAATGTTTAAAACTTTTGCGACCGCCTTTACTACGGGTGCAGGCGGTGTAGGTGGAGTTTTTGCTCCCTCGTTGTTTTTGGGTGGTATAGCAGGTTGTTTGTTAGCCACATTTATCAATACTTTTTTTGATGCACATGTTCCTGTTTTAAATTTTGTATTAGCAGGTATGTCAGGTGTTATGGGCAGTGTGATGAAGGCTCCGCTAACAGCCATATTTCTTATAGCCGAAATATCTGGTGGCTATCAATTGTTTGTACCATTAATGCTAACGACTTTAGTTTCATGTTGCATATTTTATCCTTTTGAGAAATATTCTGTATATACGAAAAGTTTAGCAGCCGAAGGCAATCTTATCACTCATCACAAAGACAAACACGCTTTAAGTTTATTGAATGTTTCAAATTTGATAGAGAACAATTTTGCCACCGTCAATCCGGAGGCGACCATTAGAGATTTATTACCTGTTATAGAGCATTCGGTTAGAAATATATTTCCTTTAGTAGATGAAAAGCAACATTTTTATGGCATTGTTATTTTAGATGACGTTCGTCCGTTGATGTTTCATGAGGAGAAATATGATATTCCGTTAAAAGACGTAGCGTTTTTTCCTTCCACTTCAGTTAATCCGAATGAGAGAATGAGTTCTGTTGTAGAGAAATTTCGGGAGACAGGTCTATACAACATGGTAGTTATAGATGAGAAGCAGATTTATTATGGTTTTATTTCTCGTGCCAACGTATTTTCCACTTATCGCGAAATTATAGAAGAAATATCTGAAGACTAATCGTCTTGTCTATCATGAAAAGAAGATTTTTATTGGCTGTCTGTATCTGTTATTGGTGTTATAGTTTTGCTCAAACAGAGACTATGCTCATTGTTGTTCCGCAACAATTTTCCACATGTTTAGATGATTTTATAACCTACAAGACAAGAGAAGATATCAGTTGTTGTCTTGTTGTAGTGCAAGATAGTCTATCCTGCGAAGAGATAAAAGGATCGATATATCAAGCCTATCAAAGCACGTTTGCTACCTATTTATTACTCATTGGCGACAATATGTTTATTCCGTCCTATCCTCTTGACGAGGGGTGGACAGATGCAGATTATGCTATTTTTGGTAGTGATAGTTTACCCAGTATGGCCGTTGGTCGTTTTTCTTGTGAGTGTAGAGAAGAATTGTTTACAATGCTTGAAAAATCCATGTCTCCGCACCATGGTCGCTATTTTGGAGTCATTGCCTCTAATATTGTTTCAGAGATGACAGGGAAAGAAGATTATGTTCGTTTACGAGAGATGTACCCCCCTTTATTTGCTCATGGTTTTCAGTTACAAGGAGAATTGTTTGATGGCAGTCAAGGAGGCTATGATAGTGTAGGCTCTCCCGTCAAGCTCCAAGTTCAAAATTTGCTCAACAAAGGTTGCGACTTATTGTTTTATGCGGGTCATGGTGATTATGACACGTGGCAAACCTCAGGTTTTTCTTCTGCGGATATAGCACAAACAAGAAACACGATTTTTCCTATCATTTTTTCTGCGGCATGTTTAAATGGTAATTTTGTAGATAGAACATGTTTTGCCGAGTCATGGTTAGGTAGCCGTCATGGTGCGAAAGCGGTTGTGATGTCCTCTGCATTAAACGATTGGGACGCTAATTTGGAAGGTTTGGGTGTAGCATTAGCATCTCTACAAACCGATAGTAAACTTGGGGACTTGTGGTTATCTGCGTTTGGTTATACAAGCCTTAGGCTCCATAGAAACAAAGATGCCAAGACATGGGTCTTGTTTGGAGACCCTTCCATGAGTATAATGGATAAGAATAATACTATAGTAGCCTCAAACGACATCAAAGACATCACAATATATCCCAATCCGACTTCAAACATTATTCATATAACTACAGATACAGAAGTTTCTAATCCAAAAGACATATCTATTTATGACCAACAAGGAAGATTTCTCAAAAGCTATCATTTATCAGGCAATCATTTTCAGATAGACCTATCAGAGTTTCCTAATGGCATATATTTTTTTACAATAGCAAACCGATGTATGATAGTAATAAAACATTAAATTAGCATTACAGATGAAAAAATTTTTAAAACGCATATACAATAGTATTCAATTTCACAAACAGCAACACACCTTAAAAGAGAAATTATACGCTGTCATTTTTGAATCAGACACATGGTCAGGCAAATTGTTTGACATAATACTTATCGGTTTTATAGTGGCCAGCATAGCCTTGGTCATCTTAGACAGCATGCATTTATTTTCCAGTGGTTGGGAATTGTTTTTACGCATTTTGGAATGGGTCATTACGGTCTTTTTTACCATAGAATATGCCATGCGAGTTTATTGTGCACCGGATAGAAAAAAATATATATTCAGTTTTTATGGCATAATAGACTTACTTTCCACCTTGCCGACCTATTTGGGCATATTTTTCTCCAGTGCTCAATATCTCTTGTTGATACGTACACTGCGGTTGATTAGAGTTTTTCGTGTTTTCAGATTGTTTGGTTTTTTATCTGAAGGGAACTTAATTTTAAAGGCTTTAAACGAAAGCAAAAAGAAAATCTTTGTTTTTTTCATATTTGTAAGCCTTCTATCGTTAGTGATAGGCACTCTTATGTATGTAATAGAGCAAAACGAGCCCGGCACGGGTTTTGACAATATTCCCAACAGCATTTATTGGACAATTGTTACAATGACAACCGTAGGTTATGGTGATATAACACCGACAACGACTTTGGGGCGTTTTCTTTCGGCCATAGTTATGTTGATTGGTTATACCATTATTGCCATTCCGACCGGCATTGTCAGTGTAAATATTGCCAAAAATGTAAAAGGTCGCAAGTGTCGTCATTGTGGAAAACCCCAAAACGACAATGACAAACAAGCACTATATTGCAAATATTGTGGACAAGAATTGGACGACAATCAGTATAAATAACAAAAGTAAAAATATGTTTATCGTAGTTTTCATTTTCATTATTGCTTTTATTACTGTCCGCTAAACATAGGTCACCCCATCCCAACTCATTGTAATACAGGA
>CALAVA010000066.1 GCA_937892025.1 uncultured Bacteroidales bacterium | reverse complement strand
TCCAGGTGCAACTAATTCCATATATTATATTCTTAAAATTATTTTCAATTCAATAAGTGTCATTTAATAAAACCGTCAAATGGGGTTTCCATTTGACGGTTATTTTCAAAATATTACCTAAATAAGCCTAACATACAAACGACAACAGCAAACAAGGCAACACCTTCAATAAGTGCAGCGGCAATAATCATATTTGTACGAATATCTCCTCCCACTTCAGGTTGACGAGCCAATGATTCTAAGGCTGCTTTACCGATGTTTCCAATGCCGATACCAGCACCAACGGCTGCGATACCTGCACCAATTCCAGCTCCTAATTGTCCTAATCCGTCTAATAGAATGTTTAATACTGACATAAAATTTAAAATTTAAATTAGTTAAAAATATATTTCATTTATTTGATTTCCAAAGCATGTTGTTTTTCGTGATGTGGATTTTCGGTTGCCATTCCAATGTAAATAGCCGATAAAAGCGTAAAAACAAAGGCTTGAATAAATGCAACCAATAGTTCCAACACGGACATAAAAATGTAAAAGAACACCGAAA
The DNA here is from genome assembly GCA_937892025.1 of uncultured Bacteroidales bacterium. Lineage (GTDB taxonomy): Bacteria > Bacteroidota > Bacteroidia > Bacteroidales > WCHB1-69 > UBA1205. Next base: position 3,929 of record CALAVA010000066.1, on the reverse strand, counting down.
CGACAGACACTCCGTAACCTAAGGCTGGTGCTGTTTCTCCGAATATGAATATTAAACAAATAAAACTGAGGCAAATAATATGTCCTGCTGTAATATTTGCAAAAAGTCGTATCATTAAAACGATAGGTTTAGTAAAAACCCCAACAATTTCCACCAATGGCATCAATGGAAGTGGAAATTTTAACCACCAAGGCACACCCGGTGTGTTAATAATATCCGTCCAATAATGTTTTGTTCCATTTACATTGGTAATAATAAAGGTGAGAACTGCTAAAACTAATGTGATGGCAATGTTTCCTGTCAAATTGGCACCACCGGGAAAAATAGGAATCAATCCCACAAGATTATTAATAAAAATAAAGAAAAATAAGGTCATTAAATAAGGCATATATTTGTCAGAACGTTCTTTTAAAGATGGTCTAACAATATCATCTCTTACAAATAGAATGATAGGTTCTAAAAATCGAGCGAGACCTTTGGGAGCAGACACACCATTCTTTTTGTAATTGTTGGCTACCGTTAAGAATATCCATAATAATAAAGCAATACTGATAAAGAGAGCCAATACATTTTTGGTAATGGAAAGATCTAAATATTTGAAATCAGAATTGATGGTTCCATCGTCGTTAAACTTGACAATCTTTCCTTTTTTGAAATTTTCCTCATGACAAATGCCATAATTCATGTATTTTTCCTCTCCATGATGAAAACGTGCAGAAGAAAATACATGGCAACCTTCTTTGTCTATTAATATAATTGGTAAATTGATGGACACGTGGTGTTCTTTATAGGTAAGAATATGCCAACTATAAGCATCTACAACGTGGTCTATTATCGTTGAACCAATATCAAATTTTTTAGTTGTCGTTTCTTCTGCATTTAGGCTATTTGGCAGAAAAAATAGCAAAAAAATGACTAATGTAATTACAACGTGAATTTTACAAATATTTATTTTACAGAAATTTAAATCCATATTTTTTTGAACATTTATTTAAAATTTGACCGAAGCAAGATAGCATTTTTTTTTCAAAAAAAACATCTAATCATAAAAAATCCATAGAAAAAATATAATTACTTGACATGTAATTCAATAAAATTTAGAAAGAAAAATATCCCTTCATTTTATGGATTACTATATTATTTTGGCTATTTTTGCAAAAAACAAATTATGTAGTATAAACACTCTCAATATGCCTATTTGATGGTAATTATTGAAGAACATGATAATAGAACAAAAATAAGATGCATTGTTTAACCGATTATGATGTAAAATTATTATTAGGTTTTCATGAAAGTCTAAAAGGAAACACCAAATTTGATAAGATTTTTATTGACAATGGTTTTCCCGAATTGGCAGCCTTGTCAGCGGCCATACATTCCGATACTGATGCTTTTTATTGGTTGTTGAATAATGGTTTTCCCGAATTTGCCGTTTTGAGTAATGCTATTGATGGTGAAGACCATGCTATAGCATGGTTGGAGCGGTATCATTTGGATTTTTTGAGTACTTTTGCTGCAGCGTGTCGAAAAGACGTGGAGGCATTAAAGTGGTTTGCAGAAAAAGATTTAAAGTTATTTTTGATGATAATTACTACAATACAAGATATTTTGAAATTTCAATCATGGGACGCTTCTGACTGGCACAAATTGCGAAGAAGTTAAATATATAGATTAAAAATGTTACCTTTGCACTTATTGCAATTAATTTAATGATTATGGCAGATAAAATGTTAAAAATAGGCATCACTCATGGCGATACAAATGGAATAAGTTATGAGGTTATAACAAAAGCCTTATTAGATACAAGGCTGTTTGAACTATGTACCATTTTGGTGTATGGTTCTTCAAAAGTAGCTTCTTATCATCGCAAACTGATGAAGGGTTGTGGAGATTTTAAATTCAATATGATAAAACAAGTAGCCAATGCGGCACAACAAAAAGCCAATATGATAAATATTCCCACAGAAGAAATAAAGGTGGAATTGGGGCAGAGTACAGCCATTGCAGGTAAGGCGTCCTTAGAAGCATTGCATTTGGCTAAAGAAGATATTCTTAAAGGAGATATAGATGCGATTGTAACAGCACCCATTAACAAAAATAGTGTGCGTTTGCATAATGCTGATTTTATTGGACACACAGAGTTTTTTGCTCAAATGTGCAAAACCAAAGATGTATTGATGTTGATGGTGCATGATAACTTGCGTATTGGTACTGTTACCACTCATTGTGCTTTGTCAGAGGTACCTAAAAACTTAACAAAAGAGTTAATCAAAAGCAAACTCAAGGTTTTAAAGACGAGTTTGTGTCAAGATTTTTTGGTTACCATAGCCGTTCTGTCTTTGAATCCACATGCAGGCGAAAATGGTGCTTTTGGGAAAGAAGAAATCAATGTTATTATTCCAGCCATAGAAGAATGTTTCAATGAAGGGATATATGCTTTTGGGCCATACCCTGCCGATGGATTTTTCGCAAGTAGCGATTATCAAAAATATGATGCGGTATTGACCATGTATCACGACCAAGCCATGATACCCTTTAAACTGCTTTCATGTGGAGAGGGGGTAAACTTTACAGCGGGTTTGCCGATAGTCCGTACTTCACCTGCTCACGGAACGGCATACGATATTGTTGGAAAAGACCGTGCCTCGGAAGAATCTTTGCGACAAGCCATTTATTTGGCTTGTGATATTTGTCGCAATAGAAAAAGATATATAGAACAAGATTAAACATCTTTATAAATATGTACACCATTTCTGACATTGCTACCATTGTACAAGGAAAACTGATAGCCAATTTTGATAAAGAAGCAAGCATCGGTGATTTAGTGTATGATAGTCGTAGGTTGCAAGGAAAAAACAATCCTTTATTCTTTGCTATAGAAACCTCTAAAAATAATGGTCATAAATATATTTCAGATGTGCAGAGCAATGGGGTGAGAAACTTTATTGTTTCCAATAGTTTTTCTCCTTACCTTGTCAATTATCCTCAAGCCAATTTTGTTTTAGTAGATGATACTTTGCTTGCGTTGCAACACTTAGCAGCATATCATCGGCAGCAATTTTCTGTACCTATAATTGGTATCACTGGGAGTAATGGCAAAACTGCCGTCAAAGAATGGTTGTGTCAGTTATTGTGTGAGGATTTTAAGATTGCCTATAGTCCCAATAGTTTTAATTCACAGATAGGAGTTCCGTTGTCAGTATGGACACTTAAAGAAGGAGACCAATTGGGTATATTTGAAGCGGGCATATCTCAACCTAATGAGATGAAAGCCTTACAAACCATCATCAGACCAACCATAGGCATTTTTACCAATATAGGTACTGCACATGATGGTGCATTTGAAAATATGAGTCAAAAAATACAGGAGAAATTGCAACTTTTTACAGAAGTTGGCACTTTGATATATTGTGCAGACCATAAAGCAATAGACACCATATTAAGGCAAGGTCAATGGGCAACAAAGAGTGTGCGTTTGTTTTCTTGGAGCCAAAAGAACACCGATGTAGATTTGTATATTTCAAAGATAAGTATTCAATCTAAACAGACACAAATATCGGCTGTGTACAAAGGGGAGAAAATAGATATATCTATTCCTATTAATATATCTCCAGATGAAATTGATAAATATAATATGAGTAGTGGATTATATAATGATATATGTTATACATTAACAAGTGAAAAAGGAACAGATAAAACATTAAAAGATAGACAAAATGATTATATAAAAAGTAATATATCTGTATGTGAAGAAAATTGTGTATTCAGTGATTATAATAATAGTACAAAAAAAGCAATATGTTCATGCTATACTAAATTAGAATTACCAGTTGTATCTACAATTAAAGTTAATAAAAAAATATTATTTGATAATATATTACATATAAATAAAATTGGTAATTTTGTTATACTTAAATGTATTCATTTAT
>CALAVA010000065.1 GCA_937892025.1 uncultured Bacteroidales bacterium | reverse complement strand
ATAAATCATAATAATCAACTAATCTTGAAATTATACCAAGTTTCAACAAAAAAATCGAAGGAAGATTTAGCAAAACTAGATGTAGATATTATTAAATTGCATTGTATAAATATATGTAAAAATTTGGAAAAATTTGGAAAAATAGAACAATTTTCATTTGGGATAATAACTTCTTATAAATGCTATGAAAAAAAGAAAAAGGATTATGATTTAATGAAAGAAGATTGTAAAGCAAAAAATTTCGAATTTTTTGTATATAATATAGTCCAAAAACAATTTTACGTTGAAAAAGAAGATGATAATGGTACTCTTTTATCCTTAGATAATATATTTTCTATTAGAGATAAATTTATATTAAATTTACCAAATTATGATTCATTTTTTAAACTTAAACCGAAATTATTGACAATGAAATATCTGAATCCTAATTATATACATTGTATAGAAAAATACTTTAATGAAGATAAAGGGTCCGCCGATGTTAAAATAATTGGAAAAATAAAATATGATAAAAACTTTATTGATGCTTCAATTAAAGATAAAAATTTAGGTGTGTTAATTTCTGGAAATATATTTGAGGATATAAAAGAAGTTGAAAAAAATTTATCTAAAGAAGAGCAAACAAATATTACAAAAAATGAAAGTAATGATAATAATATGCCTAAAATAAAAAAATGTGATATTAAAATTATAAAAGGAAATGGAAAAAATAAGATTTATAAGAAATATTTTGCCAAAATATAGAGCAAATTGATGAAATTAACACTCAATTAAGCAGTCCTCATGTTCTTTTATTTAAAGTGAAAGAAAATTTTTTACTAAGTAATAAAAGAAATCCTTTTAGCTTATTTACTGATGAAATTATAAATAATAAAAAGAAAAAATATTAAATAATTATAAAATATTTAAATAAGAACTAAATTTAAATTTATATTAAACTAATTTTTTCTATTTTTTGAATTTGAAATATTATTCTTAATAAATGCATAGGATTTGAGCCTAAAGATGAGCGGTCATAAAACATTCAACTTATATCATTTATATTATGCATATTTTAATACAACAAGTTCTTTTTATATATGTTTAAATGACACATTAGTAAAGGGGAATGCAGGAGATTTTTCTATGCAAATGGCATCGTTAGGTGGAATAGGGGGAACTGGAAGGTATTATTTAAATGGTTTTATTCCAGAATTGATAGCATACAATAAGTCCTTATCCTCTATAGAAAATTATCATATCAACAATTATATAAGCGATAAATATTTTCCACCTGTAGATTTAGGAAAGGATACATCTCTTATCTACAAACAAGATAGTATTCTATCTAAAGATCTATCTATTTATCAATCTTGTATATGGAGTACAGGCGATACAACTCCACAAATTACACTAAAAAGAGGAATATATTGGGTGAAAGTAAAGGATTATTTTGGTAGAGAAAGTATAGATACTATTATGATAGGAGAAAGTTATTTAGAACCTCTCTTAAAAAATAATCCCTATATATTTTGTCCAAAAGACACATTACAAATATTCTATCAGGAACTTTGTCAAAAAGAAAATATTCCTTATTATTCAAATTATTCTTATCAATGGTCTAATGGACAAAGTGGTTCCAATTTTTATACAACAGAATATGGTAGCTATCATCTTACTATTACCAGTCCTCGCGGATACTCTATAACAGCAACTTTTGATGTTATGATAGATAGTTTTCCTTCTCAAGTAAAGATTCTCACAGATAGTTTGTGTGTCGGAAATAATGTCCGTCTATTATATCCGAGTGATTCTTTGTTTTTGTATCAAATTGTATGGAATAAAACAGATACAATACAACAACTTCCATTCTTGCAAACATCGCAAATTTATGTTGAAGTTACTAATCAACGAGGCTGTGTAGGGCGTGATACACAACTGATTATTAGTAAAGGAAATGCTCCTATTGTGTCTTTCACTACAGCGAATGTATGTTTGAATCAAGTAACAGAATTTACTAATAATTCTTATACGACAGATACATCTGTTATTTCTGACGTGTGGTGGAATTTTGGGGATAATGATTCTCTTTATTCAAATAATGCTACAGAAAAACAACAGCATTTATACGATAGTGCAAATATATATGCTGTTAGTCTTAAATGCAAAACAAATTTAGGGTGTGAAAATAGTTTTAGACAAACAGTTGCGGTGTATTCTTTGCCCAAAACAGATTTTTCACCCAAACAAGGTTGTGAAAAAACAGATTTTGTTTTCAACAATACTACACAATCTGCCTATCCTATTCGTAAATATTTGTGGACAATAAACGATAGGGACACAATGTCAGCAATAAATCCAACATGTCGCTTTGATTCTGTTGGTATGATTAAAGTTGAATTGATTGCAGAGTCAATATGGGGGTGTAAAGATACCATATTTCATCAAGTGGAAATAAAACCCAGTCCGCAACCAATTATGACGTATAATTCATTATGCGTTGGGCAAAATGTGAATTTTTTAGACAATACTCCCTCAACCTCTACTTGTCCAATCTTGGCACGGAAATGGTATGTGAACAATCAACAAGTGTCCTCCAATGATAAGATGACCTATATGTTTTCACAAGATGGACAATACCAATTACAATTGCAGGTGCAATATCTCAATGGATGTATGAATCAACAAACTAACTTGCTGACATTCTATCCAAAACCAAAGGCCGATTTTACTGTTTCACAGCCATGTATACTGCAGCCCTTGTCCATAGAAAACAAAGCAAGGGTGTTTACACCAAATTCTTTTTCTACTTATGCTTGGCATATTGATGGAATGTGTTTTTATGATAGTTTGCCGCAGATAAAGCTAAAAGAGGCCGGTACTTTTTTGCTGACACAAGTTGTAACTGACGAGCAAGGATGTTCTGATACTGTAGAACAAACTATACAGATATATGCAAGCCCACGTGCAGATTTTACTTATCAATATAATGCGGATAACCCTTATGCCATTGATTTTCAGCATGTAAATAATAATATGGACAATGTGATGTATTCTTGGTATTTTATGGATAAGGATAGTTCAATAGAAGAATATCCTATCTATGATTTTGAAAAAGAAGGGGATTATCAAGTACGATTGATTGTAAATGAAGAGAATGGCACTTGTAAGGATACTATAGATAAATTGATACATGTTGAAGAAGTAAATATAGATTTGGAATTTGTAAACTTTTCCTTGCAAGAAGAAAATTTAGGGGTAAGACCTATTGTTTGGCTGCTCAACAAAAGCAATCGAAATTTGGCTTATATGGATTATCGGTTTGTTTATGAACAAGAATGGGTGCAAGAAAGAGACACAACTACTTTGCAAATTGGAACAATGAATAAATATGCCTTTACTGCTCTTGAAAAAAAACAACCAACAGCTACGCATATATGTATAGAAGCCTATTCGCCTTATGATATGTATAAGGATTCAAAATTGCCAGAAACCTATTGCCTTGTACTGACAGAACAGTTGCAAGTATTTGATATATATCCTAATCCTGTCAATGATAGGATAAATGTACAATTTATTATTCCAGAAGCAACAACGGTGGAAATGAAACTTTGTGATATGATGGGGAATGTTCTCTATAATGATTCTCAATATTATACATCAGGCGTTCATTATAAAACATTGTCAATCAATGAATTTGCCTCTGGAGTGTATGTCGTACAAGTATGTACCAAAAATAGGGTAGTTAGTAAAAAAATTATTAAAATTTAAAAAAAAGTATATGTATAAAAAAGACAGAGAACATCCTCTACAAAAAGAACAATATTCGGTAATAACATCGTCTAATAGTTTGTTTGATGTGAATTTGCGTGAACTTATTGCATACAAAGATTTGATTGCTATGTATGTTAAACGTGATATTGTAACCTTTTACAAACAGACTATTTTAGGTCCCTTATGGTTTATTATTCAGCCGATACTCACAACGATAATGTTTATGTTTGTTTTTGGAAATTTGGCGGGAATATCCACAGACGGCATTCCGGGACCCTTGTTCTATTTCTCTGGAATTATTCTCTGGAATTATTTTGCTGATTGCCTAAACAAAACATCAGGGACGTTTACTACAAATCAAAATGTGTTTGGCAAAGTGTATTTTCCACGTTTGGTGGTACCAATATCGGTAACAATATCTAATTTGGTGAAATTTTTTATTCAATTTGGGATATTTGTGGTTATCTATATTGTATATGCCATAAAAGGTGTTGGAATTGCCCCCAATATTTATATCTTATTATTCCCTGTGCTTATACTTATGTCAGCAGGTCTTTCTTTGGGATTTGGCATCATTTTTTCTTCCATGACCACCAAATATCGCGATCTTACATTTTTGCTTCAATTCGGGGTGCAACTTTGGATGTATGCAACCCCTGTTATTTATCCTTTGAGTACAATGGCTGCAGATAAGCAATGGATTTTTTTCTTGAATCCTATGACATCAATTATAGAAGCATTCAAATATGGTTCAATTGGAGCAGGAGTGTTCTCTTGGGGCTGGCTTGGCTATAGTTTTGTCTTTATGTTATTACTGCTGTTATTGGGAATTGTTATTTTCAATAAAGTGGAAAAAAGTTTTATGGATACGGTATAGAACTTTGAAAATAAATTGTTATAACAGCAGAATTTGACTACAATTTGCTAAAAATCTTTGCGATTTTTTTTGCATACTTAGTTATTTGAATCTATAAATCTATATTTTTCTATCTTTATTTGCTAAAAAAGTGCTATCTTTGCAAATTGTGAAAGTATTATAGATAATGGAAACACGATATATATTCATTACAGGAGGTGTAGCCTCTTCTTTGGGTAAAGGTATTATTGCGGCCTCATTGGCCAATTTGTTAAAGGCACGAGGGTATAAGGTTACTAATCAAAAATTAGATCCTTATATCAATGTGGACCCCGGTACATTAAATCCTTATGAGCATGGTGAATGTTATGTAACAGAAGATGGAGCAGAAACCGATTTGGATTTAGGACATTATGAAAGATTTACCAATATTCTAACTTCGCAAAAAAATAATGTAACCACAGGGCGAGTTTATATGGATGTCATTACCAAAGAACGCCGTGGAG
>CALAVA010000064.1 GCA_937892025.1 uncultured Bacteroidales bacterium | reverse complement strand
GGGCGTTTATAATCTGCACGGCGGTGCGCCGCTTCCCTATCGTGAGCATCACCGTTCCCTCGAGAACGCTGTCGCCGGGCTTCACGCAGATGCCCGTGACCTCTCCGTCCTGCTCTGCGGCAATGTTGTTTTCCATTTTCATGGCCTCTAAGAGCATCACTTTTTGACCTGTAGATATGGTATCCCCCACATTGACATTGATATCCAATACAACACCTGGAAGTGGTGATTTTAATGGTTTTCCTTGAGTGTTGCCTGCTGGAGCCGACTGTACTGCTGGGGCCACTGCAGGAGCGACAACAGGTGGTGCCTGCGGTTTGGATATGGTCGGCTCTACCTGCATGGACTCATCTAATTCTACTTGATAATTTTTTCCATTGACGATAACGGTTACTTTATTGTCTTCTACTTCTGCAACCGAAGTCGTATAACTTTTTTCACCAATTTTAAATTTATATTCTTTCATTTGATTTATACTACTTATATACTATTTTATTTTGGTAATTGTCTAAAATTCAAAGCCTTTGCACCCCAAGGTGATTGTCCATGCTGTGGATTGAGATAGAAACCCGTCTGTTCAACCTCATGTTGATTGTCAAAATAGAGATGCAATGTCATAGCAATTGCAGGCATATCATCATCATTATTGTCAGCTAAAGGTTTGATAGGAGCAGGCAAATCTGTTTGTTGTTGTTTGGGTTGTTGGGATTTTCCTGCTTGTTTCTTGAAAAATTTGCCTGTGAAAGTGAAAATAATTGCCAATAATAATAGAGCCAAAAACACTACCGACATAATGGTAAGTGTAATCACAAAACCATGTCTATCGTTTTCATAAAATTTTTCTGCACGTGTTTTTTCTATCACATTATAATTCACCATATTTGGTGAAGGTTCTTCCATTTGTTGCCACTGATGTGTTTTATCGTTTTCATATATACCGAAAGAAATATCTGCTGGCATTTCTGGATAAGCATACGAAAAACTATCTATCAAAAATTTGCCACTTTGGTCATACAAAGCCAAATAACCGACAGAATCCAAACGGAAACCGACTTGAAAAACGCCTCTGTCGCTATTGCCAGAAAAAATAAATGTTGCATAAGAACGAGGAGCCAAAATGGTATTGGGCAAACCCTTAGGAATACGATATTTTGTCGGATTTTCAGGGTCATTTGTCAAATAACACCCCCCTACATTAATAGTGGAATAACCACTGTTAAAAATTTCAACCCAAGCATTTCTATCCCCAAATTCATCTTGATAATTGTTTTGATTGTTGAGCATTATTTCATTAAAACGAACACTTTTTATGCCTTGTGCATAAACATGACTCATCATCGCAAACAATAAAAAAACACTAAAATATTTCCAAAAATATGTTCTCATTTTATTATAACGTCTTTATTTTAAAGTTCTTAAAAAAATAAAACCCAAGATTAAGAATGGTGCAAAGATAAAACTTTTTTCCAAATAAAGAGAGTGCTTGATATGATTTATTTTTCCTATATGGATATTTTTTTATCTTTAGTATTTAATTTTCTTTGCGTTACACGATATATTTTTTTAGAAAATAAATATCCACATTACATTTTTTTATACTTTTGCATAGCATAAACAAAAAAATAATACACTTAATGAATTCGACATTTTTTATCATTATTCTTGTTTTTATTTTAGGTTATTGTATGATAGCCTTTGAACATCCGTTAAAAATCAACAAATCTGCCACTGCCCTATTGTTAGGCGTGATATTATGGACCATATTGATTATCGCTCAAGAAGGTGCTGTTTTACCGGAGTTGTTTGCACAATATAACGCTGATGGGGATTTTGTCGGGCATGTAACCAAACACGAATTACTCCACCATTTAGGCGAAATTTCTGAAATATTGTTTTTCTTATTAGGGGCAATGACTATTGTTGAACTCATTGACACTTATGGTGGTTTTAAAATAATAACCGACAAGATACGAACCACCTCCAAGGTGAAATTCATGTGGATATTAAGCATATTGGCATTTTTTATGTCTGCTGTATTGGACAATATGACTACAACCATTGTCATGGTAACCTTATTGAGAAAATTGGTTGCAGAAAAAGAAGACAGATGGCTCTTTGCATCTGTAATTGTAATTGCAGCTAATGCAGGTGGTGCATGGTCGCCAATTGGTGATGTTACAACCATTATGCTGTGGGTTGGAGGACAAGTGAGTGCCGGAAATATTATTATCAAAACATTCCTTGCTAGTTTGGTTTCATTAGTTGTACCTCTAATTATATTGACCATTACAACCAAAGGACATTTTTCACGTCCTTCGGGAACCATAATGATACAAGTGGAAGAATTGACTATGCCGAGAAGAGTAAGTTTTTTCATCTTAATATTAGGCATAGGTCTATTGCTTTGTGTACCTATTTTCAAAACTATCACCCATCTACCACCTTATGTAGGTATGTTGGGAGCCTTGGGCATATTATGGGTAACTACAGAATTGATAAACACCAAATATATTAGAGAAGAAGATGACGATACCGAACATTTCAAAGTTTCTACTATCATACGTAAAATAGATACGCCAAGCATTATGTTCTTCTTGGGTATTCTGTTGGCAGTAGCAGCCTTGCAAGTTTGTGGACATTTGACCTTGCTCTCCCAATCGTTAGATAAAATAAATTTAGCGGATAATAGTAAATATTTTCTTATCAGTGGAATAATTGGTGTGCTATCGTCTATTGTGGATAATGTTCCATTGGTGGCAGGGGTAATGGGTATGTATAACTTTGAGATGAATCACTATTTTTGGGAATTTTTGGCTTACTGTGCTGGCACAGGTGGTAGCCTTTTGATAATAGGCTCTGCAGCAGGTGTGGCGGCTATGGGCTTGGAAAAAATCGATTTTATCTGGTATCTCAAAAAAATATCTTGGTTGGTATTGATTGGTTATTTAGCTGGTGCTGTAACTTTTATTGCCCAATATTTTATTTTCCATTTATAATAACTAAATGATGATAATAAAATAATTGAAAACAAGACCACAAACATTATATGATATAGCAGAAGAATAACTCTCTTGAAATAAATCTAAAAGACATGAAAACCAATTCCTTTTTTGCTGTTATTGTAATGTGTAATCTGTTGTTTTCTTGTCAATCACAGAAAAAATCTTCTATTGAATATAAAATCACAAGAGATACTATAACAAATATTCCCACCTATACATACAAAGATTTTTGGGAAGATAGTAGTGGTATTTATTTCTATTGCAAACCAATAAAAAATGACTCTTTGTTTGTTTATAAAATTGATGAAAATGCAATCCTTAATTTTTATACTTATTTAAAAATTCCATCTGCTTTTGCCGCTACTATTGATTGTAATAGTGAGGTATCTCAATGGATATTGGTCAATTTGGACACAATTATAGCAATAAGCAAGCAATCACTCAATTTTTTAGATATGAAAAATGATACTATCATTCATATTTTTCCCCTATCGGGTGATGGCTATATTTTAGATGCTTTGTGTATGAACCATTTGCAATGGGATAGAAATAGGCGTACATTGCCACTACGTTTTGTCAATTATAACAATGAAGAACGAACTTATAATGGTGATGTTGAAATGGTGGCAGAATATTCCATAGAAAAAGGATTAAGAATAATTCCTATAAAATATCCTTTTGAAGTGAGTGATTCTTATCTAAAAGACTATACTTTTTTGCCCTCAAATTTGGTCATGCTTGCATCCAATAAAGATACTTTTGCATATGCTTTTTCAACCTCCCCTATACTAATGCTTTTTGATATAAAAACAAATACATTAGATTCTCTATATCTCTATAATGAAAATTACAAACCTTTACCGCAATTGGATACAACAAGTGTAGCACAAATTTCATGGTCAAATTTTATCGGACGACAATCATTGGTGAATTTTTATTATACTAATTTTCTTTATGATAAATATAAGGGATTATATTATCGCTTTTTTAAGAAAGATATTCCTTTAAAAAACGAAGAGGGATTTTTTAACACTTGGGACGATGTATGCTATGGCGTAACCTTGATTGATAAAAAATTTAATATCATTGGAGATGTGTGCTTCTCCCCAAAAGAATATCGACATGCTTATTTTGTTACCTCAAAAGGACTTTATAGTGCTTCTCAACAAAACGGCAACACCATAATTTATACACTGAACTTTAATTATGAATAAGATATTATTGGTTTTTATTTCTGCTTTTTTCATATTGGCTTGTAATAATCAAACAGAAAAACCAATAGTAGAACAAGAACACTCTGATATTTATACAGAAGAAAAACTATTGATGGATTATTTATACAAATATCATAATAATGAAATAAAACATAACGATTATTGGTTATTAACATTTCGCACAATAAATATCTGTAAAACATGCAGAATAACACCATTAGACACAATTGCAAAATATGTTATATCAGACAAAGGAGATAATTTGTATGTTTTATTAGACAATCAAAAGGAAATCAATAACATGCTACAATACAATCACAAAGTGTCTTGTTTGTGTGGAAATGCAAAAATATTAAATCAATATGGAATTCCCCAATTAGAACCTTTACTTTTTCACATTAAAAACCAAAAGGTTCTTTCCGTTAATCATTATGACAAATAAAACACAAAAACCACCAATTAGGGGGCTTTTGTATAATAATGATATTTTTTTTATTGTTGTCCGCTAAAAGCTGAAAAGCAACAAATGATACCGATAAATAGGCATTGCGTACTTATTTTTGAAAAAGTAAGCCTTGTCAATGTAAGGATGTCTCCTGAAGAGTAATTGGACGGCTTGAGCATGAAACTATCGTTTGTGGTGGCGGAAGTGTACTTGATGTCAGACGGGACTCCCTCGTTTGCGTGTATGTTGGCATGTGCCTTTATATCGCCTTTATTCTTGCTTGTCTTTGGAGGCCGTCCCACCTCCTTGAAGATAAGGTTGGGAAAGAGCGTGATGATCGTTGAATCTATGATTTGAAGCCGTGAAAGCCATTTTGGAGTCTGCCACTTCCGTCTGTCCGATTAAAAGTGTACCTTTGTTCATATTATTGATGTTTTGTAGCGAAAACAAAGAT
>CALAVA010000063.1 GCA_937892025.1 uncultured Bacteroidales bacterium | reverse complement strand
GTGGAACGGACATCCGTTTGCCTCGCTGGTCAAGCTCGACGACTATCCCTTCGCCGTGGAGGTAGACGACGCCACGATGCAGAAGAACGAAGAGCTCTTTGCCTTCCTCGTCGACGAGGCCGACCGCCGGGGCATCCGTGTGGACAACCACATGCGCACCGCTGTCCCCAACATCTATGCCAGCGGGGACGTCGTCTGCAAGGCGATCCCCAAGCTCACGCCCACTGCGGAGTTCGAGCAGGCTAGCTACAAAAACGAAAAAGGTTCTTATGCAAAAACTTTTGACCAATTAAGGGAGTTTTGGAATAATGGTACAATGACTGTTGTTAAAAAAGAAGGAAATGTTCCAGATACTTTGACAGAAGCAGAAGCGTTGAAATTGCATATCATTAGTCGTGATACTATTTTGGTGAAAGCAAGTGAGGAGATTTCAAAGGCTAAACCAGATATGTTTGCCAATTTTGACATCAATACATTTGATGTTATTCCTTTTTCTAAAGGTGAACATTTTACTATGGACGCTGATACAATAAATCGTTCAGGTATCAAAGTTTATGTCTATGAAGTTGTAGCTAAAAGAGAACAATATCTTAAAGATATGGATGATGACCCAAGAGTAAGAGATGCTTTTATGGGGTCGGTTTTATATAGTGGTTTGAGAGAACAATTCTTGGGACCAAATTTTGACTATAGGGATAATGTTACCGATATTATATTAGGTTCTCTTACAGAGCCTACTACAGATGGTAATTGGGAATAAGAAATGTCAAATGTGAATCTAATATATTCACATTCAGATGAAAAAAATCTGAATTTATCGCATGAAGTGCTTCTGCAAGTCGTGCGATTTTCGTGTAGTGGATTTGCCTTTGCTCTGATATCTGAGCAAAAACTGCTGAAAACGAATTGTTATGTGTTTTTGTCCGAAAAAATATCTGATAGAGAAAAATTAGATTTAATTCAACAATATGCTAATGATTTTTTTACGGAAAAAGTATCTCATTTCATATTTCAAACACCTATCAATACGCAAATACCAAAGGTTTTGTTTTCTGTTGAAATGCAAGAAAAGGCAAAGACAATTCTTGTAGAAGATGTTGATAGTTATCATTTTGAGTTAGAAAATTTGCCCAATCATGATTTCTATAATATGGTGGCGTGGAATAAGGAGTTGTATAATCAGATTAAAACAGCTTTTCCGCAAGCAAAAATCATTTCTCATGCTTCTGTTTTGTTAAATATGTTTAACACTTTGCAAAATGATATTTTGATATTTTTTGATACAAGACAGTTTGTTGTTTTGTGCAAAAATAATGCAAAGTTTTTGGGAATGAATACTTTCCACTTTGATAACGAAGCCGATTGTTGTTTCTATTTATTGGCATTTATTCGTAAATGTTTTCAACAATCTATAGAAGGTTTGGTGCCAATATTGTGCGGAAATATTTCAACCACATCTCCGTTATATAAAACCTTATCTAGATATTTTTCTCAAATCGATATGATGACTAAAGATAATATGAAATCTTATTCCTTGTATTGTGATGTTTTGTGTATTTAGTTGGTAATGAGAATAATAAGTGGAAATAGAAGAGGAAAAAGAATATCAGCACCTGACAATTTACCAGTAAGACCGACCACCGATTTTGCCAAAGAAAGTTTGTTTAATATCTTAAATAATTATTTTCATCTTGATGCAATAGAGGTTTTGGATTTGTTTGCTGGAACGGGAAATATCAGTTATGAGTTTGCCGCACGTGGTGCCTTATCGGTGTATGCTGTGGACAACAATCGGGATTGTGTCAATTTTATAGATATAACATCTAAAAAATTGCAGTTTCAGCAAATAACGTCATTGTATAGTGATGCTATCAATTTTTTGCAATCTTGTCATAAACAATTCAATGTTATTTTTGCAGACCCTCCTTATGATTGGCCAGAACATGACAAGTTACCACTATTGGTTTTTGAAAACCAATTATTGTTGTCAGATGGTTTTTTAGTGATAGAACATCCCGTAGCGGTTTCTTTTAAAGAACATCCTAAATTTTATCAACAAAGAAACTATGGAAAAGTAAATTTCTCTTTTTTCGCCGAAAATTTGTAAAAAAAACATAAAAAAAAGTTGTATGATAAAGTCCATGACAGGTTTTGGAACAACGAAATTTAATAGTGTTTCCCAAACTTATAATATAGATATTAAAGCCATAAATTCCAAAAATTTGGATATAATTCAAAAATTACCTTCAGAGTTGAAGGATAAAGAAATGGATATTCGTGTTATATTGAATAATCTTCTTTTACGAGGTAAGGTAGATATTTCAATTACCGCAGAGATACAACAAAATCAATCATTTATGTTTAATGAGCAAATTGTAGAGAATAATTTTTATCGTTTGAAAACATGGATTGAAGATAGGCATTTGAATATTTCAGATGCTGATATTTTAGGTTTGACATTCAAAACACCTGATATTTTTACACATACAAAAGAGGAAACAATGTCTGATGAAGATTGGCAATTGTTAAGACAGGCAATCATTAAGGCTTGTGAACTTTTAAATATGAATAGAGAGAGTGAAGGTACTGCATTAGAACAAGATTTTCGTCTTAGGATAGATTTGATAATAAAGTATTTACAAAATATAGAAGATATAGAAAATAATAGACATGATTTGATAAAAAACAAACTGCTTAAACAATTGTCTGCTTTGGAGGTGGACTATGATAAAAACCGTTTTGAACAAGAACTGATATTTTATTTAGAAAAACTTGACTTTACCGAGGAAAAAACATTGTTCTTATTTTATAGAAACATTATCCACCGAAACAGAGTTGCAAGTTGGTAAAAAATTGACATTTATATCTCAAGAAATAGGTCGGGAAATCAACACTTTGGGATCAAAAGCGTCAGATGCTGATATCCAAAAATTAGTCGTGCAGATGAAAGATGAATTGGAAAAAATAAAGGAACAATTGGCAAATGTCTTATAAAACAATATTATGTCTTTCTTTTGTCTTCTTGAATATTATTCCATTGTCTTGTTTGGCACAATTGGAAATAGACACCTTATTTAATCCAATTTATGTACAATCATTCACTCAAAACACTTATCAAGTAAAACATATCACCTTAAAAAATGACAAAGTTATACATTTTGAACCAGAAAAATTGTTAGATAAACGAACTTTTGTCTTTGATTCGCTACAACAAGTTGTACAACAAATAAAATATGACCCACAAACCTTGAAAGAACTTGAAACCTATGTGATTTCTTATACCTTACAAGGTCAAAAAAAAGAAATTGTTCAAATGGTCAATGGGGGAATGGAGAAAAAAAAAATTGTATTTTCATACAATAAAGACATGTTATTGGTAAAAAAACAAGTTTATATTTTTAATGATACTTTGTGGCAAACTACCAATTATCAATATAAGGATACTTTGCTTGTTGCAGAAAAAACATACAATCAAGCTAATACATTGACTTATAATAGAACAATTACTTATGATTCCCATGGAAATTTAGTTTTATTTGTCAACCATAAAACCTTGGTTTATGCCAATAAGCCTTATTCGTATAAACAAATTTTTGATGAAAACAATAGACTAAGGAGCAAATCGTTTTTTGATGCCGATAATGCACTGCAAACCAAATGGATATATACTTATGATAATTTGGGTAGATTAGAATCAGAAAAACAATATAATGCAGAAGAAATGGTGTTAAAAGCCACTTATACAACCTATGATAAGAAAAATAGAGTTGTTGAAACATATATCATTGATAATGAAAAGAAACAGAGAACAAAAACTATTTATGTCTATAATAAAACTAATCAATATAAAAAGATAAAAATTTTTATCAATGATAACAAAAAACCGAATTTTGAAAAATTTTATTATTACGATTCTTCAAATAATTGGGTTTATTGGGTAGAAATTGATAAGCAAACAAATTGGATATTATTGTCAGAACGGCAAATTGAGTATCAGAAATAGTTAGTGCTTGGTTTTAGTTTTAATCATATCCTATAAGAATTTTGTTGTAATTTTTTGATTTTCTTCTTGCAAAATGGAAGCAAAAGTTTCTATATTTTCTACTTGTTCATATTTTATCATTTGATATTGCAGAATAGTTAATTTGTGTAATTGCAGAAAAAAAGGTTTAAGTGCATGATAAGTAATAATATCCATCGAAAAGACAAAATCAAATTTGTTTTTTAAAAAGACGGAATGTTCTTTCATTTTTTGTATAAACTTATTCCATTCTTCTAATTCTAAATCCTTATTTAAAGATAATTCATCTTCTTGTGTTTCAGTTTCATCGTCTTCAAAATCAAAAGCGAGATAAGTTTGATTAGGCAAATCCCCAAAAGAGTTTATCGGTTTGTATATTTCTGGAATAATGTGAAATTTTGCCAAATTATCACTTCCGAATAATTTATTTTTTCCGTCAAATGATATGTTTTTGAAGCAGAAATGACAATTTCTATCCATAGCCAAATCGTCAAAAAAATAGGTGGTATAAAAATCAGAAAATAGGGTGCGATTGTTGGCAGATTTGTCCGAATTGTTTTGATTATCTTGGTGATATGCAGTAAAGAGGTAGTTTGTTGATTTCCGTAGATGAATAAAAAAAGAGGGTGTTAACAAATCTGTTCTTATCAATAACAGATAAGCTTCTTTGAGTCGTTTATCTGTTTTTTTTATGTTTAACACTTTAGTTTTTTTTATCCCTAAAGCATTGCTTTGTTGTACTCTTGGAATCCCATTTTTATTATATTTAATTTTCATTTTATCATGTTGTTTAGAATATAGCATTCTTTTATAAAAAAAGAAATATCAGAGTTTATACCCTGATATCTCTTTTTATGGGTAGCAGAAATTTATTTTTCTGCGGCTTGATTAGCGGTAATAGCAACGACATTAACGATGTCTTCAACGGAGCAGCCGCGAGACAAATCGTTGATAGGTGCAGCCATACCTTGCATAATAGGTCCGATGGCTTCAGCACCTGCAAATCGTTGCACCAATTTATATGCGATATTGCCAGTTTCTAATGAAGGGAAAACAAGAACATTGGCTTTTCCTGCGACAGGGCTTCCTGGTGCTTTTGAGGCTCCAACGGAAGGAACAATAGCCGCATCTGCTTGCAATTCACCGTCAATCATTAACGTTGGGTCCATTTCTTTGGCTAATTTAGTTGCATTTACAACTTTATCTACCAATTCGTGTTTAGCACTACCTTTTGTAGAGAAACTCAACATAGCCACACGTGGTTCAATGCCTGCAATAGCACGTGCTGTTTTTGCGGTAACAACAGCAATTTGAGCCAATTTGTTAGAATCTGTATTAGGGTCAGCGGCACAATCTGCAAATACCATTATGCCGTTGTCGCCCCATTGTGTGTCTTTAAAAATCATTACAAAAGCACCAGAGACCACGCTTACCCCGGGTAAGGTTTTTACAATCTGAAATGCAGGACGCAAAACATCACCAGTAGCGTTTTTGGCTCCTGCAACCTCTCCGTCTGCTTCACCATTTTTTATCAACAAGGTCGCTAAATATAATGGATTTTTTACCAAAGGAAGTGCTTGTTCTTTGGTCATACCTTTACTTTTGCGTATTTCACAAAGTAGATTTACGTAAACATCTTCGTTGGGATTGTTGTCAGGGTCGATAATTTGTGCCTCGTTGATATGTTGTAAACCCCATTGTTGTGCTTTTGATTGTATAACCTTAGGGTTACCTAATAATATCAAACGGGCTATTTTTTCTTTTAAGATAATATCGGCTGCTTTTATCGTACGGTCTTCTTCACCTTCTGCCAAAACGATACATTTGTTGGCTGCAATTGCTTTTTGTTTTATTTGTTCTAATAGATTCATAATTATACTTTATATTTTGTTAATAGAAAAAATAGGTTAGGCAAAGGTAACAAAAAAAGAAATGTAATTTTCTAAAATCAGTAAAAAAAATATTGCCGTCCTATAAAACTTTTCAGACAAGTTGAAATTTTTATAAAAAAAATATATATCTTTGCAAAACTAAAAAAAGAGAAAAACAAGATAGAAAAAA
>CALAVA010000062.1 GCA_937892025.1 uncultured Bacteroidales bacterium | reverse complement strand
CCGTCTCAAACGACTGACACGCCTATGTTGTATTATCAAAGTGCCGATTTTTCTGCCAGTGTAATCGTCAGTCAGCCCTCGTCACCGAATGGTGTCGGTGTTGTTTTGGTTACCGCTTCGGACAATTCCACTTACAAATTGTATCAAGTATTTTTTGAGGTGGAAATTTCACACAATGCCAAATTGCAACAATTGTATTATGAATCCATCTATACGGACAATCCAGACACGATAACAATAGATAGTTCAAGTAGAAGACAATGGGTTTCAGTGCCTACTTTTAATACGGACACTTTGGTTTATATGGTAGAGTTGCCCTATACATGGTCAGACACTTTGGCTCCGATAATATGGGGACAAGCCCAATCGTCAGCCTCAATGGTTTTTGTTACACAAGCAAAACATTTTCAAGATTCTGCATTTGTCGTTGTTTTAGCAGAAGATAATATTACCATAAATAGATATATCATTCATTTTCAAAGACAAGCCTCTCCTATTGCCACATTGGACCATATTGCCTATCAATTAGATGGACAAGACTCTATTGTTCATGATGTTTTAGCCACAACTTTTGAATATCATGTAGATATAGCGAAAGAAACCTTATCTATTCCCGACAATTTCACATTTGGTTTAACAGACAATAGGTCAATGGCTTATGTATCAAAATGGCCAATTCATATCAATGACACAGCAGAGATTACCGTTGTTGCAGAGAATAACATAGATTCAAATGTTTATCGTATTATTTTTAATTATCTACCATCTTCTAATACGGCTTTGCAATGTGTGATAATCAATGGTGATACTTTGCAAGGATTTTGTGCAGACACGTTAACCTATTCTGTCATTATTCCTTGGGAGGACAACAGATTGCCAGAGATTACCGCAGCCACTCAATGGCAATATGGTGCTACGATACAAATAACCCCTGCTTCTGCCGTTCCAGGGACAGCACAAGTGAGAGTTGTTGCCCAAAATGGCATAGACCATAGGGTGTATTTTATCCATTTCTACAAAGGTTCTAATGTAGATTTGCAACGTTTAACCTATATTCTCAACAACGTTGAAGACACCATATCAGGATTTAATGCACAAGACACTTTGTATCATGTTATGTTACCCAAAGCGACTTCTACTATTCCTTCTGTTAATTATACTTTGATTGATAATAGAAGCAGTGTTGTTGTTGTTCAGCCAAATTCTCCTAATGATACCGCTATTGTGCAAATTATGGGGTGGGATTCTTTAAATAGTAAAACCTACAAAGTGGTGTTTGAAGTGGAACTTTCCAAAGAAGCATTGCTTAAAGACTTGCAAATAAATCATGTAAGCATTGATAATTTTCATGCAGATAGTTTACATTATGCCATAGAATATCCATACGGTTACGATACTATGTATGCTTTGCCTATTGTTTCTGCAACAGCAACACAACCTGATGCAACAATTGAAATAACACAAATTTCACAATATCCCCAACAAGCCCTTATCACGGTTTATGCTGGCGATACGTCCATTCATAGAACATATACCATTGATTTTAGCATAGAAGCAGGGAATAATAATTATGCTGCTCAAATTTTGATAAATGGAATGGATTTTGAGACTTATATGTTTGAAAAACAAATAGTTCCTTCTTTTGATAAAGATAGCAACACTTATTATGCTGAATATATTTATGGGCAAGATTCTATTGTTATAACAGCAACCGCAGAAGACAGCAGAGCCTCAGTTTTGATAGATTATTATGATGATACAACAACATTGACAAAAACCTTATCTATAAGAAAAATAGTAAAAATAAAGATTTTTGCTATAAATGGAGACAGCAATGAATATATCATTCATTTTTCAGATTTAACATTGAATAATATCAATATAAATGGCAATCCAATAGAAAATTTTGAAAAGACGAAAAGAACCTATACATATTCTGTTTCTTCTTCTAATGTTGGCGTTCCAGAAATAACATTCACCCAAACAGATACCGCAACAAACGTAGAAGTCTTTCCTGCAGAAGATATTGCCACCAATTGTAGTACAACAAATAACAAATATCGTACAAGAATAATTGTTTCTGATATTTACAATAAATTGTCCAAAACATATATGGTGAGATTTTGCTATGGCAATGGTATAAAAGAACAATATTTGCCAGAAACAAAAATATATCCTAATCCTTGTCAGGATAAAATTTCTATAGAAATAGAAGGCAATCTGATTGGCAGCAAAATACTTATTTACAATGCAGAAGGAAGAGAAGTTTTAAATAAAGATTTACATAGCGCCATAAATACATTTTCTATTCAACATTTAAGCACAGGATTTTATGTCTATAAAATCTATCACCATGCTCAATTGTTGGGAAGAGGGAAATTAATAAAACAATAAATTATTTAGAATGAAGCATTTGTACAACATTAATATTTTAAAAACATTTACAAAAGTCTTTTTATTTATTTTTTTGACAATTGGCAATAATCTTGTTTTTTCTCAATATACGTTGAAAGGCAAGATAACAGACGCAGACACAAAAGAAGTTTTATGGGAGGCTCACGTTATACCGGATTGTAAAGATGGCTCTGTTGGTGTTATTTCTGACCAAGATGGAAATTTTGTTTTAAAATTGGCATCCAAAGAATGTGATATTCGTTTTCAATATATCGGTTATGAATCTATAACCAAAAAAGTTATTTTCAATTACAGCAAAGTTATCACCTTAAATGTGGAGTTGCATACGTCTTCAAAAACATTTCAAGGGACAGAGGTGAATGCCCAACGTTATGAGATGAAAAAAGACGAGTCTGTATCCTCAATAGATTATGTTAATGCAAAATATATTCAAGACAACAATATTGTTTCTTTGGACAATGCTTTTGACAAGACGGGCGGTTTGGTGATAGTGGACAATGAGCCTCAAATGCGTGGTGGCAGTGGTTTTAGTTCGGGTATGGGTAGCCGTGTGATGATAATGATGGACGAGATGCCAGTTATGCGTGTAGATGCGGGTCGTCCTGCGTGGAACTTGATTCCGATGGAAAATATAGAACAGATAGAAGTTCTCAAAGGAGCCGCTTCCGTTTTATATGGTTCTTCGGCAATTACAGGAGCCATCAATGTAAAAACGGCTTATCCCAAAGACAAACCTGAATGGAAAATATCTTCCTATGTAGGCATGTATTCACGACCAAAAGTTGATTATCGTTGCAGTTGGCCCAAAGGAACGATACCCTTGACAGGCGGCGTAAGTCTTTCTCATTCAAGAAGGATTGGAAAGAAATTTGATTTGGTCTTTTCGGCTGAATATGCCCATGACGATGGTTATGTCAATTACGATTCCGCTGCAGGCAGAACAGTATATAATCCTATCAAAGACAAATATGAAAAACCCTCTATGGCAGCCTATCAAGAATGGATGTCCTCTTCTTCTTCTTTTGATTTTGACTCTACTTCTTATCAAAAGTTGGTCAAAGAAAAGCGGGTAAGATTTAATGTTGGCACCCGATACCGTCTTTCAGAAAAGATGTCTTTGGGTATCAATGCCAATTTTATGTATTCAGAAAACACGATGACACATTTTTGGCTCAATGCCGACAATGGTATGTATAACGTTTATCCCGGATCTGTTTCTGAAATCAAGGATTTGATGTTTTTTATAGATCCTTTTTTCAAATATTATGCAAAAAACAACCAATCCCATTCTGTAAAGGCAAGATTTATGTATAGTGACAATGATGCCACCAACAATCAGGATAGCAAATCAGAAATGTATTATTTGGAATATCAATATGCTAAAATGTTCAAAAGAGCGGGCAATTTGCAGTTGTTTACGGGTATTGTAGGGCAATTTGCACGGTCAAGGGGCAATGTGTTTTCGGGCATTAGCATTTTGGACACTAGTTCTGTTCCTACACCAAAATATTCTGGCAATGGTGCCATTTATGTACAATTGGAGAAAAAATTTCTCCGTCAGAAAAATTTGACCTTGTTGGGTGGTGCCAGATATGAATACTTTCAGATTTTTGAAGAATTTGGTCATTTTCTTGAAGATTCTGCTTCTGGCAATTACGTAGAGGCAAAACCTGTCTTTCGGGCTGGAATAAACTATAAGATAGTCAAAACATACACTTCATTTAGAGCCTCTTTTGGACAAGGTTATCGTTTCCCAAGCATAGGAGAACGCTATTTGACAACAAAAGTTGGCAATTATGGTTTTTATCCCAATCCTGATTTATTGTCTGAAACAAGTTGGAATGTAGAATTGGGTGTGCAACAACTTTTTAAATTAGTAGATTTTGAAGGTTATTTTGACATTGCAGGATATTACCAAAAGTATAAAAATTACGTTGAATTTTTCTTGGGGCCATGGGTTTCTCCCGATGTTGAACCTAATATTCTTAAACGTTATGGATTTAAGTTTTTCAACACAGGTCCCGCTCGTATTGCAGGCGTGGATATTACCATTGCGGGCGAAGGACGTTTAGGTAAACACGTAAAATATATCCCTTTCTTTGCCTACTCATACACCAATCCTAAAGTGGAAGACACAGGATATGTTTTCACCTCTACACGAACAAAAGACTACAACTATATAAACACCTCTTCTGACACGACAGGGTATATTATGAAATATCGTATTGCTCATGTCTTAAAATTTGATTTGGATTTTAAATTCTTTGATATTTTTACCATAGGAGGCTCGCTACAATATTATAGTCTGATGAAAAATGTGGACCACTTTTTCTATACAATGGACAGATATTCAGAGCAACCACAATTTACAGGCTCTAAATCAACAGTGCCTTTTGATGGCTTGGAAGAATATAGAAAAGAACACCAAAAAGGAACGTGTATCTTTGGATTGAGAGCAAGTGTGGAATTGTGGAACATCAAACTCTCCGTTTTGGTTAGCAATTTGTTCAACAAAGAATATTCCTTACGCCCCATGTCGCCAGAGGCACCAAGATTGACAACCATACACTTGTCGTATAAGTTTAAAGAAGGAGAACCTTTGTTCCCTAAAAAACACAAACAACAAAAAGAAACAAATTAATTATTAATTAAAAAGAATAAAAAATGAGAACAAAAATTAGTTTTTTAGCAGTTTTATTTGTCGTTGCTATAGCAAATGGACAAACAACTATTGGCAATGGTAGTTTTGACAATTGGGTAGAAAAGAATACAATAAGTAAAGGCAAATATTGGGATTTGTCTTCTACAGGAACTTTTCATTTTTGTACTTTAAACCAATTGTTTGAATTGGAAGGCGACCAAGGTGATTGTCCTCTTACCGCTTTTAGAGTGTCTAACGAAGATAGTGTTGTAAGCAATTACGCTTTGCGTTTGCGTTCTACAAGCACTATTTTTGGCAACGAAGACGTTTTTATGCCGGGAGCAATCGGTACATGGGATACCGATGACAACAATATTGCCTCAGAATTTTTAGACGATGAAGCCATTGACACCTACCGCCCATTCACTTCTCGCCCCAGTTCTATAAAAGGTTCTGTTATGTATTTCCCTGTAGCAGGAGACTCTGCTTCTGTAGAAGTTGAATTGAAAAACGGAAATACCCAAATAGGATATGGACGATATGTCATCAATGCTTCTACCGACTACGAAAATTTTGAATGCCCTATTACCTATACAAGCACCGAAACACCTACACTTATTAGATTTATTGTTTCTGCCAGTGCCGCCTATGATTTCGCCCAAATGTTGCATTGCAAAGGACAAGCCGGTAGCACTTTGTATGTTGATGAAATGTCTTTTGAATATTCTAATGGAATAAAAGAAAATATAAACAATAAACTCTCTGCCAAAGTTATGCCTAATCCATCTTCCGAACAAATTAACCTCGTTTTGGAAAAAGAAATCAATGGACTCGTAAAAGTTTATGACAATATGGGACGTTTGGTTGATTCTTATCAAATCAACGGAAACCAAATGACCATTTCTTTGTCAGATTATGCTGATGGACAATATTTTATCAATGTTGAAGAAAATAATAAACTTATTACAAGCACCCGTTTTGTAAAACAATAAAAAAATGGATTGCTAATTTTACACAACCGATAAGGCTTCCTTATCGGTTGTTTTTTTATGGACCAAGTAACATTCTTTTTGTTTTATAGGCACAGCAAAAGTACATAAATACAAATGTTCTTTGCACATAAGTTTGTTAGCAAAAAAGAGAATCTGACATTTTATATCTGAGGAAGATATGCTAATTTTGCAAGAAATGTTAAAGGGGAAAAAAATGAGAAAAGTTCATTTTATTGCAATTGGGGGCAGTGCCATGCACAATTTGGCCATTTCTTTAAAAATAAAAGGCTATCAGGTAAGTGGGTCTGATGATGAGATTTTTGAACCTTCAAAAAGCCATTTGCAAAAATATGGCATTTTGCCTCAACAGATAGGATGGAATGTTCAAAATATCACTCCAGATTTAGATGCCGTTATTTTGGGTATGCACGCTCGAGAGGATAATCCTGAACTATTAAAAGCCAAAGAACTTGGGTTAAAAATCTATTCCTATCCGGAATTTTTATATGAACAATCCAAAAACAAAAAGCGTATTGTTGTTGGTGGAAGCCACGGCAAGACAACCATTACCTCTATGATTCTACATGTTTTGAATTGTTGCCACATTCCATGCGATTATATGGTAGGGGCTCAATTGCAAGGCTTTGAAGTAATGGTGAAATTAACAGACGATGCTCCTTATATGGTGATAGAAGGTGATGAATATTTGACTTCTCCTATTGATAGAAGACCAAAATTTCATGTGTACAAACCAGATGTCGGCATTATCAGCGGTATCGCTTGGGACCATATCAATGTTTTTCCAACTTTTGAAAATTACTGCCAACAATTCCAAATTTTTGCCAATCTTATTCCTCAAGATGGAACCCTCATTTATTGCAACGAAGACGAAAATTGTAGGAAAATTGGCGAACAAAGCAATCTTCAACATCGTTTTGCCTATTCTTTACCAAATTATAAGATTGAAAATCAGCAATATATCATTATTTATCAAGGAAAAGAATATCCTTTGCAAATTTTTGGACAACACAATTTGCTCAACATAGAGGCGGCACGCTTGGCTTGTAGCACCATGAATGTTTCTACAGAAGATTTTTACAAGGCAATCATGTCTTTTAAAGGGGCTTCCAAACGTTTAGAATTGGTCAAAGAATCTACAGATTTTGCTCTTTATAAAGATTTTGCCCATTCTCCCTCAAAACTAAAAGCAACAATTGCCGCCGTTAAGGAAAAATTTGCTCATCGAACACTTGTCGCTTGTTTGGAATTGCATACTTTCAGTAGCCTAACTGCCGAATTTTTAAAACAATATGCCCATACTATGGATATGGCAGAAGTGCCTATTGTCTATTTTAATCCGCATACCATTGCCCATAAAAAATTGCCACCCATCAGATCGGAAGAGCACACGTCTGAACTCCAGTC
>CALAVA010000061.1 GCA_937892025.1 uncultured Bacteroidales bacterium | reverse complement strand
TGATGCCGTAAAACCTGCCGTGGATTTCTTCAGGTCTAAAGACTGCGACTGCATTGTTCTTGCCTGTACGCATTTTTTGAATATGACTGAATATTTTAAGAAAGCGGGTGGCGGTGCCATAATTGTTGTGGACAGTCTGGACGGAGTAGTGCGCCACGCCCTTGAAGTAGAAAAAAGGGTATTCGCCGGAGTGGATTTGCAGGCTGAGCGAAACAGTTCGGATTCTTCGTCTTCTCTTTATGTAACTGGTTTTACTACGCAGAACGATTCTGCGTCTTACAAAAAAATGTGCGCGCGGCTTGGCATGAACTTTGGCGGAGTCCTGGAATAGACAGACCCTGCCTTATGAAGGATTTTAAGGATTTAGTTTGAGCCCTGTGCCCTTAATTTTTCTACAAAGTCTTCGATTGTGTCTGTAGATTCAATCGTGCATTCTGCCCCGGAAAAAATAAGGAATTCAGAAAGCCCGTATTCTTTTCCGTTGTCTGCCCAGTCGTATGTGTAGCCAAGCCTTGTCCATGGATATGCGCTGTCAAAATACGACCAGATTATGTTTGAATCAAACCATTTTTTGTAGTCAGAATCAAATGCATCGTCTCCGCTTTTCTGAAGCGTATTCTTCATTTCTGAGCTTTTGTTTGTAACGTATGCCGGGCGGTATAGAAGATCTGAATCAATCCAGATTGAAGTTACGGTTGTTGCTTTTCCTTCCGGAAGACCCATAAGCTGGTGAAGGCGCAGCGACCAGTTAGAAACATTTTCTGAATTATTCTTAATCCATTTCTGAAGTTCAAGGCTTGAAACGCACCATACGATGATGAATGAATTGATTTTTTTCATGTTAATCTCTCCTGTAAAATTACATCAGATAGAATTCTATGTTTTTCAATTTTTCTTTCATTTCATTATCACCCGAAATTAAAAAAATTGCATCATTTAAATCTGAGCCGGCGCACCACCAGTCTGGGTAAAGACCTGTGCCTTCGCCGTGCCATAAAGGATTTCTAATGATGGTTTCATTTTTTGAAAATGAGGTATGTATGTTCATTTTTGAGTTTGGAAGCTGTATGTCAAAAACATTCCAGTAAGAAGCCATTCCGAAAGTATTTTCTCCAACTGTATAAACGTTGTTATTTCCAAGAATGTGTTTTGCAAAAATAACGGCAAATTCTCCTGCACTTACAGTATTTCTGTCTGTCAAAATGATTAGTTTGCCCTTGAATTTTGAACCTTTTGAAAAAAGATTTGATGGCTTAAGAATGTTCTGCACTACAATTCTTTCGCTTTTTTGTTTCTGCTCTTTTACTTTTGATTCTGCGTACATTTTTCCTGTTATGTTATTTCGATTTGAGTTATATTGCGCTAAA
Organism: uncultured Bacteroidales bacterium; assembly: GCA_937892025.1. Taxonomy (GTDB): domain Bacteria; phylum Bacteroidota; class Bacteroidia; order Bacteroidales; family WCHB1-69; genus UBA1205. The sequence goes on along the minus strand of CALAVA010000061.1, from coordinate 10,606 downwards.
ATCTGGTAATATGAAGGGGATAGAATTTGTTTGCGTTCAAAAAAAGATTCTGTGGCCCAGGTTGCAAGTCTGTCTATAAGAGTATCCGTATCATTGAAATTTTTATTTGTGTAGAGGCTGAATATAAATGCAAGAGGAAGTTCTGTTAATCCTCCTGAATTACTGCGAAGATCAAGAATGATATTTTTTTTGGAGTTATATTTTTGTCCTAGATTTATGAATTTATTGAAAACTATGTCAGCACTTTTTCTTTGTGGTGAATCTGCCTCTGGACTCATAAAATCATTGAGTTCAATATAAGCGCTGTCTTTTGTTTCAAAAGACTTGTATTTCATCGGGCGTCGTTCAATTGCTCCGTCCTGTTTTAGTGGTACAGAAATACTTCCATTATTGAAAGAGAAATCTTTCTTAATTTCAGGAGTCATATCCGTTAAAAATCCTATTCGGTACGTGTTTTTTCCTTTTGAAGGATAATAAAAAAGGTAGGTTGTATCGTCTGTAAAAATGTCGCCTTTTTTTACAGCAGGAAGGTTACTTTCTGTTACGGAATAATTGTCTCTGTCTTTTTTAACAAAAATATCTGACCAGGCGCAGAATTTCCTTGTGGAAAAACTATATAAATCTGTAAAATGTGCAATCATAAAATGAGAATCATTTATGAAGGGTTTTAATCCATTTACAAGTGCAAAATAAAAATCCCTGGAATTAATTTCTTCTTTTTCTTTGAATTCTGATAGAATTTGTTCCTTAAAAGAATCAATGGTAAATCCGTTTTCAATCATGTCTTCGTAACCTGCGTATCCTGTGGAAATCAGATAGCAGAGAGCTTCCAGGTCTTCTTCAAATTCTGTGTGTGAAAGATTTGTTTTAATCTTTTCAAATCGGCTTAATTCTACTTCCCTGAATTCTACAGGCTCAGTTTTTATTGTTATGTCATTTGCGGAAATTGATGTCAAACAGGTTGTGAAAAATAATGTGGCTGCAGAAATAATAAATACTTTTTTCATTAAATAAACTCCCATTTTAATTTACTCCATTATAAATTAATTATTCTGCTCTTTCAAGTTTCCGTTTTTCAGGAGACAATTTAAATATGAATGAAATGCGCAATTCCCACTGTTTTTATTTTTCGTTATACTGTTTTCATTATGGCAAAGATACAGATGAAAAATGCTATCGCCGAACTTGACGGCGATGAAATGACCCGTGTTTTATGGAAGGTAATCAAGGATGAACTCCTTTTGCCTTATGTTGATTTAAAGACAGAATATTATGACCTTGGACTTAAGAGCCGCGATGACTCTGACGACAAGATTACATACGCTGCCGCTGAAGCAATTAAAAGACTTCATGTTGGTGTAAAGTGTGCAACAATCACTTCTAACGCTGCCCGCATGGAAGAATACAAACTCAAAAAACTTACTCCTTCTCCAAACGGAATCCTCCGCGGCGAACTTGACGGAACAATTTTCCGCGCTCCTATTTTTGTAAACAATATCAAATGTAACGTTACAAGCTGGGAAAAGCCAATCGTTCTTGGACGACACGGTTACGGTGACGTTTATAAAAACTGCGAAATCAAGACTCCTTGTGCCGGAACTGCTGAACTTGTTTTCACCGGTGAAGACGGAAAGGAAATCCGCAAAACTATTCAGGTAATGAAGGGACCTGGAATCATTCAGGGAATCCACAACCTCGACGCTTCAATCGAAAGTTTTGCCCGCTGCTGTTTTAACTACGCTCTTGATCAGAAAATCAGCGTATGGCTTGGAACAAAAGATACAATTTCTAAAACATACGACGGAAACTTCAAGGCAATTTTCCAGCGTGTATTTGATGAAGAATTTAAATCTAAGTTTGAAGCTCTCGGAATCGAATACTTCTATACATTGATTGACGATGCAGTAGCACGCGTAATGAAGTCTAAGGGAGGTTTCCTCTGGGCATGTAAGAACTACGACGGTGACGTTATGAGCGACATGATCGCTTCAGCTTGCGGAAGCCTTGCTATGATGACAAGCGTTCTTGTTTCTCCAAACGGTAAATTTGAATACGAAGCAAGCCACGGAACAGTTCAGAAACACTATTACCGCTATCTTAAGGGCGAAAAAACATCTACAAACCCTGTAGCTACAATTTTTGCCTGGACAGGTGCCCTTGCAAAACGCGGAGAACTCGACGGAACACAGGATCTTGTAGACTTTGCAAAGAAACTTGAAAAAGCAACCCTCTCTACAATCGAAGAAGGTTACATGACAGGCGACCTTGCAAGCCTCGCAACTCCACCAGCAAAGAAAATTTTGAACAGTTGGGAATTTATTGCAGAAATAAAAGCACGGCTATAAAATCTGCTGGTTTTCGTAAGAAAACCAGGGAAGCAGGCGTAAGCCTGCGACGGAATTCATTGATGCGATAAAAAGCCATCTGTAAAAACTGCTAAAAGAGGTATCTTATGATTAAGAGAAATACTGGCTTTGCCAATTTGACAGCGGGATATCTGTTCCCGGAAGTAGCTCGCCGCCGCCGCGAGTATGCAGAAAAACATCCTGAGGCTAAAATCATCAGCCTCAGTATTGGAAATACAACTGAACCTTTACCAAAATGCATTGCAAAGGCAATGGCAGACTATTCTATGGCTCTTGCAACTCCGGAAGGATATTCCGGATACGGCGACGAGCAGGGTAATTCTACTTTGCGCGCTAAAATTGCAGAAACATGGTACAAGGGAATGGCAACACCTGAAGAAGTATTTATTTCTGAAAAATTAAAAAATTATGGTAACATTGTTAATATATTAAAAGATGATTTTAAAATACTAAAAAATTATATATTTAATTCAAAACTATGCTTTATTCCTATTCTTGGTGTTTCAAATTCTGGAAAATCCTCATTTATTATTGTTTATTAGGGAAAAATATTCTTCCTACCGATTCATCTGAATGCACTAGAAGGGCAATAATTATAAGATATTTAGAAGATAAAGAAAAAACTTCTTTATATTCAATAAAATTCAATTCTTCTGAAAATTTAAGAGATATATATTATTATTATACCAAAAAAGAATTGATTTCAGAAAATATAGAGGAAATAAAAGAAATAATAAGTATTCTTAATGAATCTTTTCCCTCAAAAGAAGAAGACTTTTTTTTGTTATTAGAAACCAATATTAAATTTTTAGAGTTTGCACAAATTGAATTAGCTATGAAAAAAACAGATGTATGCTTCATAGATTTTCCAGGGCATAATACAAATAATAATTCATTTTTTAATAATAATATTTATCAAAAAGTATTAAAAATGTCCTCATCTTTTATTTATATAAACAGTGGAAAAGCATTCAAAGAAAATTCAAATAAAATGTTATTAAACTCAGCGTATAATGATGTCATTAGTATTCGTAAAAGTGATATATCTTCAAAAATATTTATTGATCTATGCTTATTTATTTTTAATAAGGTTGACATTTTAGATGAAAAAGAAAGAGATCTCAAAGAAATTAATAAAGAAATTATTGAAACTTTAGCAATAAAAGATGATAATATAAATATAAATTGTTCATTTTTTTCTTCTAAATTATATAAACAATATTTATCAAAAATTGAGGAATATAAAATTAGTAATGTACTCAATTTATTTAAAATATATTATGAAAAGTTCAAAAATCAAAATAATGATGATCTTTTAGATGAAAAAGAAGAAAGTTTTATAAGTTTTGCTGAGGACAGTTTAAAGAAAAGAATAAAATCTGACTATAATTTTGAAGAATTTGATTTAAAAAATATCAACAAAGAAAAAATAATTTCAAGTAATATTTATAAGGAAATAAATACTTTTTTAGATAAAATTTATAAAGATAATAATTTAGAAAAAGAAGAAGAAGAACATTATAATAATAAATTACAAAATATTTGCAATTATTTAATTCTATGCAATAAAAAAAATCATAATTTAAATCTTTATAAAAATTCTTATGCATCTGATACTTTTCAAAAAATGACAGAAAAAATAATTAAATCACATTTATTAAAAGAAGCTGAGTATAATAACCATTTAGACAGATTTTTAACCTTTTTGAATTTATTTTTCGGAATGGGAGGAATAGATATTACAGCAAATAACAACACTTATAAATTAATTCAAACTTCTTTAAACAATGTTGATAAATTATTTGGGGATTTTAAAGGATATATAATAATAGAAAAATCCAAAGAAATATTATTAAATTTTTTAAAAGAGCAAAAATCTTCCTTTAAAGAATTAATGAAAAAAAATAAAAAAGATGTTAATAAGATAATGGAATTTTTAGATAATAAAATAAAAAAAGAAATGACATCTTTCAAAATTTTATTAGTTAATGAATTAAACAATTTAGAAAAAAATATTGGGGATGTATTAAATAAAATAGGAACTGATATGATTTCAATTAATAAAAATGTTGTAATGACACTTTCTACAAAGGACAAATTCCTTGTCAGTATTTCCTTTTGTACATTAGGAGTTGGTGCAGTTTTCTATGGATTATTTTATAAATTGCCTAATCTGATTATAAATGCAGTTTCAGAAGAAAGAAAATTTCAACAATTCATAGAAGGAATTGAAGAAAAAATTGTTAATGAATTTCAAAATATTAGGGATTCAATTGATAATAATATTAAATCTTATAAAAATATAGTTATTAAGCAAATTAAAAGATTGGAAGGGATAATTAAAGCAAAAAATATTAAAAATGATGAATATTGGAAAAATGCCAAAGAAAAATATCTAATTATATATAACAATTATAAAGCCCTAGATAACAACAAAAATATATTTGATGGAGAAGCTTGAACAATATTAAATATTTGATAAATCTTATACTCATTTATTCAAAAATATTTATTTATTATTAATTTTAGTTAGTTTTTAGGAAAAAGGTGAAAAACAATATTTTGTTTCGTAAACTTACTTGAGCAATTGGGTTCAAACAAGTAGAAGAAGCAAATATTTGCTTATATGGTTTCCACCTCTTTTCCATGTTTCATTACAATCCTATTCTTATGGTCTGACAACTGTTGTTTGTGTCGCTTTGGTACGAGCAAATACATTCACATCATACATAGCCTCGCAGGTGATGGCAGGCAAAATAAACGTGCCACCATAGGAGGCTCTAAGACGTATCTTTATTTCTTGAGATTGTCCTTTTGCCAAGTCAAAATAGGTTAAAAATCTGTCATCTCTAATATCTTGATACAAGATACCATTGCTTGAAGAATTGAAGAACAATCGCTCATTGTAGATTTCCCAGCCAGATGGAACAATATATGTTAAAGCCAAATCTGTGTATTTTTTGTATGTTCCTATATTAGATATGGTTATGATGGCATAAAAATCTGTTCCTTGTTTTATGTTCTTCTCATTCAACGCTTTTCCGTTTATATCTACATAGCGTACTGCTAATTTTAAGTTGTTGTTTTTAGCAGAAGCCGTATCTGTAAGTGGTTTGGTATGGCTTGTCAAATTGACAAACATCAATTTATCAGATTTGTTGATAATGGTTACATTTCCTTGATATTGTGTAGGATAAAATGTTTTCATAAAGATAGATTTAGCGGTAACAACAGATTTTTGTTCTTTGCCATCTATTTGATAATCTGCTGTTAGACTACCAGAAGAGAGGTCAGATAATTTGGCTAAACTCATCAAGAGATATGCTGTTGATTGAGTAGAATAATAAGTGTTGGTATTAAAATAATTAGCCATATCTCGTGCTAACAAAAAAGCGTCTTCAGTTTTGTGTAACAAAATCAATGTTTCCAAAATCATGGCTTTATCTCTCAATGCAGACCCGAATGAGGTGTTGTCAAGTGGATAGTTATCAATGTTTTTGGATTGATTGAACACCAATTCATTGGCTATTTTTTGTTTACCAACCAAAGCATAAGCGGCTGCCAATCTCCATTTTGCCTGCAAAGACAAGTTGGTCGATTCTTTTAGTCGGTTCATAGCCCCCATTTCTGCAGAACCAGCCAAAGCCAAGGTGTATAAACAGTAGGCTTGGTCTAAATCAGATTGATTGTAGGTATATCTAACGTTGGAAGTGTTGGTCGTTTCACGCCAATTTTGTGCTTTTCGTCTTTGGTATTTCATCCATTTATTGAGTACATTTTGATTGATATCATAGCCTTTTTCTCTTGCCAAGATAAGAAAATGACCAACGTATGAAGTAACCCAATTGTTGAGATAAGTTTCGCCCTCCCAATAAGAAAAACCGCCACTTGGTGTTTGTCTTCCGTATAGTTTGGAAATGATGTTGCGTATGTTTTTGTCCAATTCTGTTTGTTCATCTTTGTTTAGGTTTTTGAATTTATCTAAAAATAACAAAGACAATCCTTTAGATGTTAATTGTTCAGAGCAAGCATGGGTATAGTTTTCCATAAAGTCATATTGGTCTGCAATGTTAATGATGGGCAGATTGGCCAATTCTAAGGAGATGAAATTTTGTTTACCTCCTTTAACGGCGAGATGATAGGGTAGGGAGATGGTATCTCCGGCATTTAAAAGTTTAGATTGTATGGAACGTATGGCAGGATTTGGGTTCCGAACATCAATTTCAATGTTTTCTTTAAAGGTATGTCCATTCCCAACTGCAGAAATAACGATTTTTTCAACACCTTCTGCTGCTGTGGATTGTAGTTGGAAAAACACAGTTTTGTTGCTATTTTCAGAACAACGTATTTTTTGTTCTTTGACACCCTTTATTTTTAATTTTCCTGTGGTTTCCACTTTTACCGTAACATCTTTGATATTGTTTTCCATTACAAAAATATTGACAGACAAATCGATGGTTTCATTAGTGCCGACCATTCTTGGTAAGGTAGATTGTATCATAAGTGGAGTTCTAACAGTGATGTTTTTTTCTGCGTTTCCGTAGGTTTCATTCATGCCAGCCACTACCATTACCCGAATGGAACCGATATATGGTGGCAGGGTGATTTTGTGCGTTTTCTCTTCTCCTTTTTTCAAGGTAAATGGTCCTAAGAATTTTACGACAGGATTGAATCTGTTTGCATGAATATTAGATTGCAAGCCATCTTCATCACCGCCAATGCTGAACATTTTTGCAAATTTACCCGAGAAGGCTCCTATCACATAATCATACATATCCCAAGTTTTGATACCTAAGGCTTCGCGTGTGTAGAAGGCTTTCCACGGATTGGGGGTTTTAAAATTGGTAATTCCTAATAAACCCTCATCAACCAAAGCAAGCGTATAAGTCATTGGTTTTCCGTTCTTTTCTTTTATTTTTACAGCAAATGCAGATTCGGGTTTCACAACATTTGGGCAAGTTATTTGTGGGTTTAACTGCGTTTTTTTGTCAAACACTTCTATGGGTTGTACGCCGTACATTCTCAAAGGTTTGTCATTCATAGTATTGTTGTGAGGTTGTAATAGGGAAATATGAATGTAGGCATTGGGCATCATTCGTTGATCGGCAACAAACTTATATTGAGTATTGCCGATTTTATCCATTTTTATCCAATCTCTGGATATAACCTCCGAGCCGTTTTCTTTAGAGATGAGAGCCATTCCACTATTTACTTTTGGAATGTTAATCATTACAGTTTCACCGATGTTGTATGATTTTTTGTCGGTTGTAAAGGTCAGCATTTTTACCGATGTCGGATTTTCGTTTTCTGGCACGCCTCTCCATGCTGGCCAAGTAACCCATACTGTACAACCCGTTGCATGTCCGCCTGTTTTATCTTTTACATACACCAAATACCAACCATAATCTGGATAATTGATTCTAAATTTAATAGAAGCGGCTCCATTGCCATTGGTTGCTAAATCACCTTGTTTGATAGGTTTTATTGATGAATTGTTGATATATGAACTAAAATTGTGGTTATTGTTTTCCCACCACCAAGACTGATCAATTTTATAAATCTTATATTCTAAGGTTTTGCATGTTTTGGGTTTGCCGTTGGCATCAAGAGTGATAATTTTAAATTCGTGATCGGTATTGGTTTCTATTTCTCTTTCATTAGACATATTGCGGTTGATTCCGACATAGGTATTAAAAGGTGATATAACATATTTGGTGGAGGTAAAACTTACATCACCATTTGGTTCAAACACACGGCAAACTAAATTTGCTTGTACTTTGCCACGCATATTTTGTTTGGCTAACACAGGTAGATAGAAACTTTTTTCACCAACATTGTTCAATTTGCCAGAAAATATGGTGCTTGTCTTTTCTTCAAAGGTAACGGCAGGATTATCGAAAATATAATTTTCATATTCTTTGAAAGCAGTTTGAGGAGCAGACAAAGTCATTTCCATATCGGTTGTTAGCCCATTGGCTTTGATGCCAGTAAGCCATGCCGAGTTAATGCTTACCAATGTTCTTGTGGTGTTTTGTATTTGTTTGTCTTCAATTTTGATGTCTATTTTAAGACGATTCGGTTTGATAGATTCAATTTTTAACACTTTATGAAAAGTTGTTTGTCCTACTTTTACATAAGCGTTCCAATCGCCTGTAGGAGCGTCTTTTTTGGTGGCTATCGCAAAAGTGTAGAATCCGTTTTCAGAGTTGTTTTTTACTTTTTTGTAAGCAAATTGCCCACGTGGATTGAATATTTCTAATGTTACAGGGTGATTTTTTGGAATATTGTTTTTGCTATCTTTCAAAATGAAAGTCAAGAATAGGGTGTCTCCTGGCCGCCATACACCTCTTTCGCCATAAATATATCCTTTTAATCCTTTAGAAACACTAAGTCCGCCGACATCAAAACGCTCCAATGGATTTTTAGATTCTTCGATTAGTTTTAGATATGTTTTTTCTGCATTTAAAGAGGCTACGGCAATGAACGCTTTAGATTTTGATTGAACTTCTATTTCTACAAAACCTTCAGCATTTGTTTTGCCGCTACCAATGTTTTGCAATTGATAATTATACAAATTTACTTCTGCTCCCAATATTGGTTTAGCGGTGATAATATCAGACACGCTTGCCCAATATTTGTTGTTATTATTTGCTTTGACTATCATGCCTAAATTAGAAGCCAATAGGGTGGTGGAAACGATTGTGTTAGAGGATTCCATATAGTAACTTGCATGATATGGGTTGTTGATTTGGTTCCAATCAAAAATATTCCAATCATAATTGTTGTCCTCACTATAATAATTATTATCAGAATAATCCCATTTTTCTTCGTCAATATCTGTCATTTCGCCAGAAGCCAAGTTAACCATTTCACTATTGTTAGAAGATATTGTTTTGTTATTAAAAGGCGGAGTTGCATATTCTTGTTTAAAAGACAAAACAACTCTATACAAAGCCCCGGGTTCTTGATTGATAATATGTTTTAAGTTGATGCTATAGTTTTGCCATTGGTTATAATTTTTTTCGTCTATATTGAGATACAAGGTTTTTTTGTAAATCAATCTACCCGCTTTTTTTAAATGGGGAACATAGTCGTTATTTTCTAAGGAATAGTTTTGCAAATAGGATAAAATATTATTTTCGTATATGCGTATTATTTGCAAATCAACTGCTTGTATGCTTACCGCCTTGAAATCTAAATTTAGATGTTCGGCATTTGGCAAAAATAGTCCTTCTGATAATAATTGAATGGCAGGAGCTTCTATTTTGTTTTTTATTTTTATTTGATGTGAAGAATTTAGTTTTTGTTCTTGATAATTTTTTAAGCCCTTATCTATATTAATGGTAATATATTCATGCTCTAAGTTGTCGGGGTAGAATATATAGATAAGGTTGTCAGTTATTTGTGTAGCATATTGTTGTATTTCTTGTAGTTCTATCAGTCCTTTGATATCTTGTTGGGTGGAAATGGGTTCAGAAAAAGCCAAGCGAATACCATTTTCTGGCTCACTTATTGGGTCGGCTGAAATATAATGGAAATCACTTAAAGCAGGTATGCTTATTTTTTTCTTTTCTTGCTTTGAAATACCAATTGATTTTCCTGTAAATGTAAGAGTGAGTTCTTGTTGTTTTTTTGTTTTTGCAATAGATGTGATAGAAAATGCAAATTCTGTAGAAGTATTGTTGGGTTCAAAGGTTATTTCGGGAGCATTTGCCAAACCTGATAATGTTAATGTTCGTTTGACATCGTTTAATGAAACTTTATCACTAAAAGATATTGTGCCATGTACGTTCACTTCGTTAGGAGAAGAAACCAATACTTCTATAGGAAAAACAGAAAGCATGGCACTTTTGGGCTGAACATAAAATGAAAATTCAAAGTTTTTTTGTTTACTTGTAACATTAAATAGTTTGCTTAAGAAAAATTTGGCATGATAGATTTTATCTGTTTTTAAGGCTCCAGAATCTGGAATAAATTCTATAATATTGTTGGATAACCAATATGCCTTCCCTTTGATAGAGGGCGAAAAAGAAAACAAATTGTCTTCAATAGCTTGTCCTATCTCTACGGCTTCAACATCTTGAGCCAACTCTATGCGAATATGTGAATTAGAGTGTATAACCCCACTTGTATATGCTTCAATGTAAGGAGCAAATTCAAAAGAAGGAAAAATTTCCCTGTTGCGGTTGCATGATAAAATGGAAAGAAATACCAATCCAAGACATAAAATGTTTCTGAAA
>CALAVA010000060.1 GCA_937892025.1 uncultured Bacteroidales bacterium | reverse complement strand
GTTCGACTGTCCGGCACATACCCATACCTCGCCGACCACCTGATACTGGGTGCCGACGTACGCAACGGCAACATCAGCATAAACGGATGGATGAACGACAGCGACACACGTCTGTTTGACCTCATCAAGCAATACGAGGCTGCAGGAAACAAGAACGTCCTGTGTACGGAAATCAGCCGAGACGGCATGTTGCAAGGTCCTGACACGGAACTCTACAAGTCCATCATGCAACGCCACCCCAAATGCCACCTCATCGCCAGCGGCGGTGTGAGCAGCAACGAGGACATCGAAGCACTGGACAAGGCAGGCATACCAGCCGTGGTGTTCGGGAAAGCCATATACGAAGGGAAGATTGACATTGAGAAATTGAAAATTATTAAATAAAGTCGTGTTAGCTAAGAGAATCATACCTTGCCTGGACGTGAAGGACGGGCAGACAGTGAAGGGGACAAACTTCGTCAACCTGCGCTTGGCGGGCGACCCCGTGGAACTGGGGAAAGCCTACAGCGAACAGGGGGCAGACGAACTCGTGTTCCTCGACATCACCGCCAGCCACGAGGAAAGAAAAACTTTCACAAACACCGTACAACGCATTGCCACCGAGATATCTATACCATTCACGGTAGGCGGCGGCATCAACGAATTGGGCGATGTGGACAGGATGCTCTCCGCCGGTGCCGACAAGGTGAGCATCAACAGTGCCGCATTGCGAAACCCAGGACTCATCGACGAGATTACAAGCCACTACGGCAGCCAGGTTTGCGTGGTGGCGATAGATGCGAAGATAGAGGACGACGGGACATGGCAATGCTATGTCAACGGAGGCAGGATACCCACCGAGAAACGCCTCTTCGACTGGGCTCACGAAGCACAGGAAAGAGGTGCCGGGGAGATACTCTTTACCTCGATGAACCACGACGGCACGAAACAGGGATTTGCCAACGATGCCATCCGCCACTTGTCCGACACACTGACGATACCCATCATAGCCAGCGGAGGTGCCGGAAAGAAGGAACACTTCTACGACACCTTCCACATGGGACATGCCGATGCGGCACTTGGGGCAAGCGTGTTCCACTTTGGCGAAATCGGCATCAGCGAACTGAAACATTATCTAAAAGACAGGAATATAAACGTAAGACTATGAATATAGATTTTGAAAAAATGGGTGGTTTAGTACCAGCTATTGTCCAAGATTATATCACGCGTCAAGTGTTGATGCTTGGATATATGAACGAAGAATCGTTAAAAAAAACAGAAGAAACTGGTAAGGTTACATTTTATAGTCGTAGTCGTCAATGTTTGTGGACTAAGGGCGAAACAAGTGGCAATTTTTTGCATGTAAAAGAGATTTATGTTGATTGCGATAACGATACCATTCTCATTAAAGCAAAAGCCGATGGTCCAACATGCCACAAGGGAACAACATCTTGTTTCGATTTTGAAGAAAGTAATATTGGTTTTTTGTCATATCTTCAAGAATTTATTGACAAACGAAATCAAACTCGTCCCACAGGAAGTTACACTACCAAACTTTTTAAAGAAGGTGTAAATAAAATTGCCAAAAAAGTTGGGGAAGAAGCTGTAGAACTTGTTATTGAATCGAAAGACAATAACGACGATTTGTTTCTTAATGAAGCAGCAGACTTGCTCTACCATTGCATTGTTTTGTTTAGCGCAAAAGGTAAAAAAATAGAAGATGTTGTTGGTGTATTAAAGAGTCGTCATAAAGAATAAATTAATTTAGCATGCGCTTTCTGTGTTTATTAGCGTTGTTTTTGACATTGAGCGGACGGGTTATCGCTGATGGTGGAATGTGGTTACCCGTCCTTATCAGCCAAAGAATTGGCGATATGCAGGCTAATGGTTTTAAACTTACTGCCGATGACATTTATAGTGTTAATCAAGCATGTATGAAAGACGCTGTAATGTTGTTTGGAGGTGGATGTACAGCCGAGATTGTTTCTAAACATGGGCTTGTTTTTACCAATCACCATTGCGGACGTAGCCATATTCTAAGTCATAGTACGTTGCAAAACGATTACTTTACAGATGGTTTTTGGGCAAAATCTCAAAAAGAAGAACTACCATGTAATGGTCTTACTGTAAAGATTTTACAGTTGATGGAAGATGTTTCTGACCGTTTTGTGATAATTGATGACAAAAATCTGACGGCACAACAATATTCTCAAAAGGTAAGGCAGATAAAAGAACAAATTTACATAGAAGCACAGAAAAAATATGGCGATGGTTTAGATTTTAATATTGAAAGTTTTTACGCTGGTAATATGTATTATCTTTTTGTGTATAAGACATTTAAAGATATACGGCTTGTAGGTGCTCCACCTTCGGCAGTTGGCAATTTTGGTAGTAATACCGATAATTGGATGTGGCCACGTC
>CALAVA010000059.1 GCA_937892025.1 uncultured Bacteroidales bacterium | reverse complement strand
TTTTTTGAAAGCCGTAAATATCAATAAAACACTTGCTAAAGTTAAAACTAATTTAGTTTTCATTGTTGTTTAAAATTTAATTTCTTACAAAGGTACTATATTTTTTTTTATTTTTGCAAAATATATAGTAACAAAAACAATGACAAGCCTTATAGCAAAATATTTTTCGAACTTATCAGAGGAACAGAACCAACAATTTGATGCCTTATGGGATTTATATCATTTTTGGAATCTTCGGGTCAATCTGATTTCCAGAAAAGACATTGACAATCTATATCTCAATCATGTTCTACATTCTTTAAGTATTGCCAAATTGTTGCAATTCAAAAATCAGACAAGTATTTTAGATGTCGGCACGGGGGGGGGGGTTCCCCGGCATTCCTTTGGCTATAATGTTTCCGAATGCCGTATTTCATTTGGTGGATTCCATTGGAAAAAAAATAAAGGTAACCCAATCCATTGCAGAAGAATTACACCTAAAAAATGTAACTTGTACGCAAGAACGAGTAGAAAACCTCCCCTATCAATATGATTTTATTGTCAGCAGGGCGGTAACCACTTTGCCCGATTTTTTGAAATGGACTCAACAAAAAGTCTTAAAATTTTCCTTCAACTCCCTCACCAATGGTATTCTTTATCTAAAAGGCGGAGATTTGGCAACGGAGAGAAAACAAATAGGGGAAAAAAGTTTTCAATATCACATTTCTACTTGGTTTGAAGAAGATTTTTTTCAAGAAAAATACATTATCCATATTCCATTGGGCAACAAACCTGTTGAAAGTCTGTATTAGTTTTCCGTGCAAATCAAAATATTCTCCAATCGGAGTCAATAGGTTTGTAGCATAGCAATAAAATTATACAAAACCAAGAAAAGGTCATCTAATTTTCACTTTGTTTTTCTGTCATATTGTCAGTTTTAAATGAATGAATAGTCTAAAATATTATGGTTTCAGTGCCTATTTACCTCAAAAACAAGTTGAATTTTCCGAAAGCATATTATGGCATAATTTTTGTGAAATAATAAAATATATAATAAAAAAAATGAATATTATGAATGACATTATTAAGAAAACCGTATTATTTGCAGGTGGCATGGCTGTAGGTGCAGCCATCGCTTTGTTGTTGGCTCCAAAGAGTGGTGAAGAATTGCGAAATGACCTAAAAAGTTGTGCAGAAGGAGCCGAAGAAAAAGCCAAAAAATTGGCAGAAGAATTAAAAGATAAAATGGAAGAGACCGCACAAACCGAGGAGGCTGAATAATGGACAATGAAAATTTGCAAAAACTACAATCTGATTTGAAAGCCTATGCCCAAACACAATATACGATAGCCAAACTACGATTGGTTGGTGGCATAAGCAAAGTTTTAGGGTACATATTATTAGCACTAACACTGATATTAATTGGTTTTGCTATCCTTGCCTTTGTGGCTTTTGCGGCTATAAGTGCCTTGTCTTTATGTATGCCCACTTGGGCAGCATGCTTGGTGATAGGTGGTGTATATGCAATTTTGGCTATTATGGCCGTGATTATGCGTAAAAAACTGTTTATCAATCCAATAGTAGCATGTTTGAGCGGTGTTTTATTCGCTTCTGAAAAACGTAAAGCCGAAGAGGAAAGACTGAGAAAGGAGGCCGAAAATGACTGATTTCAGCAAAATAAAAAACATAGATGAATTGGAATATCAAATCGACCGTATGCAACGGCGAGCTAACATTCAAAAAGAACACGTTGATAGACATGTGAATCTTATTGAAACTAACATTAAAAACTTTGTTTCTTTCATCAATAGTATAGTAAAACCTATTCGCGTAGGGCTAAACAAATATATCAATATTAGTCGTACAATATGGGAAATTATACGCAAAATATTTTTCAAAAAATAAGGTTTTCATAGGATTGTAATGCCTGCAAAGTTGGCATTTGTGATTATCAAAACATTTCAGATAAAAACTGACACTTATACAATATGGCAAGTGTCAGTTTTTTCTTACTGATTTTCAAAGTATTCATATATTTATGATTATATAAAACAACAGATCGGAAGAGCACACGTCTGAACTCCAGTCACATCACGATCT
>CALAVA010000058.1 GCA_937892025.1 uncultured Bacteroidales bacterium | reverse complement strand
CGGATGACTGTTTTGTAACCACGCTTGCGGTGCTTCGCTTGCAACCGTGGACAAAATATGACTCCCGCACGGTTGATTGTGTCTCACCGTAAAACAGTCATCAACATATCGGGATAAGATTTATCCACACCTGTCAAATACATCCCCTGCTGATCTTACTGCCTCTTCTCAAATTGGCAGCAATGCCTGCTTCCTGCCCACTAATGTCATACACAGGTTCAATAAGCCATTGAGCACTGCTCTTAGTTCATATCCATTTTATCTCAAATCGGAAGAAAATTCAATCTTTAGTCGGAAGAAAAGTTGAATTTTGATCGGAAGAATAATCAGATTTTAATCGGAAGAAAAATCGAATTTCAGTCGGAAAAATGTGAGCTTTAAGACACAACATTGAAAATCTTGATATAGTTCAGCAGCAATGTGGGAATCAAGAAGTAAGTCATTTTTACTAAAACTATGCTGACAGACCATAATGCCAGGGTTCCAATAGAAAGCCCGCTGCTCAAAGAAAATTCGGGCAGCGGACTATTTATGGTTGGTGATGGAGTTTGCCAAGATTTAGATTCTTGTTACCCAACTCAGAAACCAGATCATTCTGGCAGAAAAAACAGAAGAATGAGCACTTCCTCTCTCCCTGTCATCCACCAATAACAACCGTTTCTCTTTCACACTCAGCATGCTGAGGTGCTTCCCAATCATCAGTGAAATCTGTGGTCGAGATAAACTTCTCGTTCAGTTACATTGCGGCGGAATAGGCAGTAGGAATGTGAATTGCACACAGATAATCGGGGTTAAGTATCCGAGTATTTGAGGGGTTAAGGGTTGCCTAATAACCGAAAAAGGAGCAATAGCGTATGAAAAACAAGGACTATTCAAAATGGCTTAAATTATTGATTGTCATTCTTGCGGTAATAGCGAGCGTACTCAAATGGTTCAACATTATGGGTAACGCTACTATAGGTGAGATATGGCAGGTTGCGGGGTTTGCCTATGCGATAGCATTGGGGACTATGGATTTCAATATCATAAAAGATAACTGGAGTGAAAAATAAAGATGTGGGAAGCTATTGGTAAAATATTCACTAGCGAGAACGCTACAGATACGTTTCATTTTCTCACTATGGTTATTGCTGTATCAATAACAGTGTTAATTATCGTTTTTTTACTTGGCAGAAAAGGATTGATAAAGGTCAACACTAAACACATACAGATTGGAAATGAACTTACGCAGAGGGAACTGATACGTAGGCAAGTTGAAACTGCCCATACTTTCATTATGAGCCTTTACGGGAAGATTGTTACTGATGAAAATAAATACAACGGATATTTCACGAAGTACATTCTTGAAAGGGTATATGACAAGGTTATCGAGTGGATTATCTTCAATCATATTACCACTAATCAATTATACGTGCAGGACAAGCAGGAAAGTCTATGTAACCTTGTCTATATGATGAACGTAAAGGACGAGTTCAAGACGCCCGAATTCAAGCAGAGAATGAATAACTGGACGAAGGAATTGATTGAGCAACTTGTAAAGGTCAGGGAGGTCTACCAATGAATGCTATTATGATTGTCTTTGGAATTCTTGCCTTTGTTTCGCTGGTTTTGTTTTTCGCAGTCATAATTGAAAGCAAGAAAATAAAAAGCCTGAAAGAAACAATGAAAACTGTCATTGACGCTAACAACAATCTTCACAACGAAATTGCGAAGTTGAAATCCGCCGATGAAATAAAAAATAATAATAGGAGGGAGGCAAATGAAAAAATCGACAATCTTCACAACGGTAACGCTATTGATAATGCCCTTAATGTCTTGCATAACAACGGAAAAAAATAATATCGTTGTACCTAGTATAACTTTTCCATTGTTTCCTGAATTGCAGGAATATGAAAAAATGGATAACTGTGTATTAGTTAGTAATGAATGGATTATACAATTAGCTGAATATAAGATACTTATTGAAGAAACTGAAAAAAATTATAATGAAATAAAGGAGTTATATGAAAATGAATGCAAATAACATAAAATCAAAATACAATGGATTGCAAAGTAAATTTCTGAAATCTTCAGATGTTATGGATTGTTTAGGTAGATACGGATGCTTGTTTTTTTCCTTATGTTCCATAGCGGAGGAATACAATGAATCGCATCATAATAGATTTAGAGTGGATATTGTAGCAGATTTTATTGTGTGTAGAAGTAAAGGTTGGATAGGTAGTAATTCTTATATAAAAGATTCCGTTGCTATACTTAATTATCTTACTGGTGCAAAATGGAGTAGAGAAATAAAAAATATACTGAATACCGTACCTGATAATATGTATACAGTAGAGCATTGGCATAATGATAAAACGGGATTTGACCATTTTAGAAGGCGGTGGGGTGATACATTGGAATATAGCAACACTGTCAAAAATGGAAAATTAATAAATTATTATTGTTATATTGTTAAGGAGAATTAACATGAGTAAGAAGGTTTTTAATTTAATCGTTGGTATAACTGGCGGAATTAGTACTATTGCTAGTGCAATAGTATCTTTTATTCAACCTACTTATACACCAGCTATAATAGGTGCTATCGGAATAGTAGATACTGCAATTATTGAAATCTGTTCACTTTTCGTTAAAGAAACTGAATAGAAATTAATACTTTACTTTTTTTTAATTTAGTA
>CALAVA010000057.1 GCA_937892025.1 uncultured Bacteroidales bacterium | reverse complement strand
AATTTCTACCGCATTGGTACTCCACGGACTAACCATTTCTTTTCGAGGACCAATAAAAACTCCTTCTATTTGCGGATTAGGCAAAATAACAGCATTTGAAAACAACCACGATAATTTCAATTGTTCTGCATCATCAAATTGATGAGTGGTTTCTACTACAAAAACAATTGTTTCCTTCTGAAAAAATACAATCATATTACAAGCATTAATAAATGGATTCTATAACTTGCAAAGATAGAAAAAAATAAAACTCAATCTTATAAAACAAAAATATTTTCCTACATTTCACCAAGAAACTTGCGAAAGTGCCAAAAAATTATTGCTACACAACAAAACTCAAAATAACGACAAATTCAACTATAAATTATTGATTATCAAACAAAATAACTAATGAAAACTGAATACAATACCCCTATCACTCAAAAAGTGTCAGTTTAAGTAGCCTTTTTACAATGACTATACGTCCACCGATTGGCTACCGAGCGTTTTTTTTAGCAGGGACATTTTGCAATAAACCTATTGAAGCACAACACGGAAACCTTGATTGCTGTAGCGAGCACTGGGAGTACAGCAGTAACGATAAGCAACACGGCAGAACCTCGCATCGTTGTGCCAACTACCACCCCGACTCACGCATTTAGTCCTCGACGGTGGACCTTTAGGATCCGTGCTATTGGCACTTTCGTTGTAATAAGTACTACTATACCAATCACTGCACCATTCCCATACATTTCCAGTCATATCGTAAATACCGAGAGCATTGGCACGTTTGGTACCACAAGTATGTGCGATGTTTCCGCTATTACCATTATGCCATGCCACCACATCTATCATATTACTACCTGCATATTTGGTAGTATCTGCTTTGTTACCTCCACGAGCAGCATATTCCCATTCTGCCTCCGTAGGAAAACGAAATTTTAAGCCTGTCTTGGTATTCAATTTTTGCAAAAAAGTATCACAATCATTCCATGATATATAATAAGCAGGATATTTATCACCTTTGCCATATTTATCTGTCCAACCTCCGTTAGCGGTTGGGGTGCTACCCATAACAGCCTCCCACAACTCTTGCGTAACCTCATACTTACAAATATAAAAATCACTTAAAGTTACACTATGTTGTGGCTTTTCATCATTATATGCATCTGTATCGTCATCGGCTGAACCCATCACAAAAGTGCCGCCCTGCACTTTTACCATATCATTAGCCAAGGCATCTATACAGGCTATACCTGTGTGGATAACCAAGCCTGTATCAGCAGATCTACCCCCTTCATTTTCTTTGTTGTCTTCTTGGGTTTTGTCTTTCTTGCATGCTGTAAATACAAATAGGCTTGCCATCATTAAATAAACTAATTTTTGCATTTTTGATAAATTTAAATTATTATTGATTTCTATTTAATTTCAAGATAAAATTTCTTTGCACGTTCAATACCAATTAACGAGAAGAAAAAACACACTATCGCTGTCAGAATTTTACAAAGATAGAAAAAAAACTGAATGCTAATTACATATACTCATAAAAATTGGTCGGATATAGAAATTTTAGAGAAAAGTTATAACAATTTGATTTAAAAAAATTAGAGGAATATTTTTCTAATTTCTCGTCATTTATACGATTATTATTTGTGTATTTAAATAATAAAAAAAAGCCTCATATAAAATGAGGCTCAAATAGTTTTACGTTTTTGTTTAGTTTTAGAAAATGTTTTATTTCTCTTCTGGTTTTGGACCTTTTTTGCAACAAGGTTTTTCTCCGTCTTTACAACAAGGTTTTTTTTCGTCTTTGCAACAAGGTTTTGGGCCATGATGTTTGTCACATTTCATAGCATTGTCCAACATTTCTTTTTGTTCATCTAAAGTTTTATTGTCAAAATCTGCCCAAGCGGTTTCTTGTGCTTCCATTTGTGCTTGTGCTTCAGCAAGTTGATTTTTCATTTCGGTTCTTCTTTCATCAACTTTTGCTTTTGCGGTAGTGATGAGTTCTTTTTTGGCGGCATCATCTAAATTAGCCCAATCGTTCCATTTTTGTCTAAACGCTTCACATTCAGCCTTTTCTTCTTCTGTCATGTGGCATTTTGGACCTTTGTCTTTAGGACAATTCATTTCTTGCATTTCTTCTGGTTCTGCGGGAGTATTAGTCTCTGTTGTGTTGTTGGAGCAAGATGCAAAAACAAAGCACAATGCACTTGCAAATATTAATAACTTTTTCATAATAAATTAAATTGAATGATTTTATAAAAATAAATAATAAATTAAAATTAATTGCTTAATAAACGTGTTATTTTGTTATTTATTGCCCATTGACAAAATAAAAAAAAGCATATATTTTTGTTTATTTTTTTAGGGGAAAATCTTTATGGAAAACCAAAAATATAATAGAAACTATGCAAAATAGAGTACAAAAATCTCATTTAAAAGCCAAATTTTCACGAACAAATTATACACTTAGAGAGCGGGCAAAACTCGTAAGTTGCTGATATATATATATATATATATGATAAAAAATACAAAATAAAGAAACCAAGTTAAAAAAAATGTTATCTTTGAAATGTCAAATTTTTAGATTTTGACTTTATAATTTATTTAACTCATTTATTAACTAAAATTTTATCAAAAATGAAAAAATTAATCACATTGGTTTTGACTCTTTTTGTAGTTATGACATTTTTTTCTTGCGGAGGCGGTAGCACTCCCAGCACACCAACAGCCACATGGCAAAAATACACAGATTATTTAATCAAGGGTAAGTGTGACAAGGCTGTGAAAATGCTTAATAAAGTAGAAGAAGAACAACAAGCAGAGATGGCAAAATTTCTTGAAGAAGCCTTGAATGAACAAGGAGGCTTAAAATCTTGCGAAGTATTGAGTGAAGAGATCTCGGAAGATGGTAGTAAAGCCAAGTTGGAAGTAAAATACACTTGGGGAAACGGCAAAACCAAAGAGACAACCGAGAAACTGGTTAAGACCGAAAATGGTTGGGCTTGTATGTTGTTCTAAAACGAGTATTGTGATTTAGTTTATGTGGTCAGCGTGCCTTTGGCACGCTGACCACTTGTTTTTTTGCTCTCCACAAACATTACTTTCTTGATAAATGTCATGAAAATTTGCTATCTTTGCCCAATTTATGAAAAAGTACATTTTCTTTTGGCTTCTTTTTGGGTTGTTCTTTTGCCAATTGTCAGCACAACAATACAAAATATCAGGTGTTGTCATTGATTCTGTATTGAAAACTCCGATAGAATATGCCAACATTTGGATAGGCAATCAAGAAGGTGGAGCCATTTCAGACAAATATGGAATATTTACTCTTGTTTTACAAAAGAAACCAGACACTTTGTTTGTAAGTTGTATTGGCTACAATAAATGCTTTGTTGTTTTTCAAAATGAGAAATTTATTAATATAACCTTGTCTTCTTCAACACAAATGTTGCCGTCATTCAGCCTATCAGCAAAAGACAATCCTGCTTTTAGAATTCTTCGATTAGTTAGAAAAAACAAACCTATTAACAATATTTTTCAATACCGTTCTTATAAAACGGACTGTTACTCAAAGACATTTTTTTCTTCGGACATTATCATAGACAGCCTAACTCATGCTCGTTTTTTAGACACTGTACAAACATTGAGTTCTACTGATTCTTTAGCTTTGAATCTATTGGATAAACAACATCTTTTTATGATGGAATCAGTTTTTGAGCATTATTACAAATATCCTCATCGTCATGCGGACAAACTCATTGCATCAAAAATTTCAGGCTTTTCTAATCCTATGTTTCATTTGTTATCGTCACAGATACAAAATTTTTCGTTTTATGACACCTATTTTACTATTTTGGGGAAACAATTTGAAAACCCCATTGCAGATGAGACCTTTTCCCATTATGATTTTTATTTAGAAGAAACGCATGTTGAAGGCAAAGATAGTTTGTTTACGATTGCCTTTCAGCCCAAGAAAAACAAAGATTTTTCTGCATTGTCGGGCAAATTTGTAGTCAATAGCGACAAATGGGCAATTGCAGAGGTTTTGGTCGCTCCCATTTATGACAATAAAATCATAAACATTGTTGTTCACCAAACCTATCATAAAGTAGATGACGAATATTGGTTTCCTGCTCATATTTATTCCAAACTGACATTAAACTTTCCTAATTTTTTCCCTTTTTCGGGCTATTTTCATTCCACTTATAGCCATACGGCTATCAATATTCCGTTCTCAAACAAGATTTTTGTCTTGGGGAATCTTTATTCTGTCAACACTCCGCTATCCAACACCTCTACTCAAACCCTTTCCCAATCAAACAGCGATTCTGTGCTATCTATCTATCGCGAAGATGTTTTGTCAAACAAAGACTCTACCACTTATCATATTTGGGATAGTTTGACCAAAAACAAACATATAGACAAATACGAATATGTTTTCAAGTCGTTAGCTTCTGGAAATATTCCGATAAAGTTTATAGATTTTGACATCACTCGTTTTTTGTCCTTCAACAAATATGAGGCCTGCCGTATTGGTTTTGGTTTACACACCAATGATAGGCTTTTCAAATGGATGACTATCGGCGGGTTCTTTGGCTATGGATTTCGAGATGAGAAGGTAAAAATCGGTTTTGATGCAGCGTTTGTTCTCAACAAAAATTTCAACACTTCTTTGTTTTTAGGAACAACTTTTGATTTGCAACCGGCAGGTTCCACCTTTGAATCGCAATTTACACATCAATATTCTTTTTCGCTAAAGGGTCTCAATCAAATTGCCTCCCTTTATTATGACAACATTTTTAAAGGTGAAATTGGTGTATCTTCATATCTATCAAGATATTTAAAAGCAACCATTGGTTTTTCGTTTCAGCGAAATTACATCTTGTACAACTACACTTTTACGCCCATAGAAACATTCAAAGGAAAATATCTTAATTATGATTTGGCTCAAATAAGTCTTCATTTGAAATTGTCTTTTAACAAAATCATCTATTCAAGCGAACTTTTCACCCTACGTCAAAGGGATAATCTGCCTATTGTTGAATTTTCTTATCAAAGAGGGATAAAAGGCATAGCCAATAGTTCTTTTGCCTTTAATAGTTTTGCCTTAAAAGTAAGACAATCCATCAAAATACCTTATACGGGAACATTCTCTTATACCTTTCGGGCAGCCTTGACAGATGCAGATTTGCCTTTGGCGTCATTATATTCCAATCACGGAACATATACGGCCTTCGGTTTTTACGATAGCCACACCTTTGCCACTATGTTGGAAACAGAATTTTTATCAGACAAATTTGTTTCACTGAATGCGTCTATACGTTTTAAGCGATTATACAAAACAAAATATTCTACTCCTCAACCAGAATTGCTATTAGGAGCCGCTTTTGGTGGTTTGCGACACCCCGAATATCACCAAGGCATCGATTTTAAAACAATGGAAAAGGGATATTTTGAAACAGGATTAATGATACATCGTATGCTCAAAGTCGGATTCATTGGTTTTGGGGCTGGTGTTTATTGGCGTTTTGGAAAATACCATTTGGCAAGAGAATCTGATAATTTTTCGGCAAGACTATCCATCACTTTGGGTAACGAATAAACTTTCCAAAACAACAAACACTACCACCCTATCCAAAGACCTAACAAACCAATTAGCAAGGCTATCAGCAATTTTATCAATTTAACGAGAAGATATTGTTTTGGTTTTTCCGCCAACAAAGGCAATCCACCGTGTCCTTCTTGCATAATAGAATTGGCCACAAGCGTAGAAAATGGAACCAAACCTTCCAAAAACATAAAAAATATAATTAGATGAGGTCCCGATTCTGGAACAAAACCTATCAATAGTGCAAAACCTAACAATATATAATTGCCGTACTTATATTGGAAGAGAACATCCATGTTTACATAATGCCTAAGTATGTCTAATAAAAGCAAAACTCCAAAAATCCAAATCAAGATTTTCAAAAAATGTTTTTTTATCACATGATTAAAAAGGTGTTCTTCCAAAAAATGAGCATCAGAAAATAGCACCAAAAAAAACGTAGCCACAGCAATGAGCAAAAAAACAATGTTTTCTCCTGACAAACCTTCATGATGATGGTGTACGGCAAAGGCAGCATGCTCTTGCAAAGCAAACATTTCAGCAAAAGAATGGTCTTCTCCTATCCAACCGAAAACAATACCTAAAGCAAATACCACAATCAACATTAACATCTTCTATATCACTATAATTCAATAATCTATAATATTTATTAACAACAGTTTTTGCATAAGAACCAAAAAATATAACTATACCTTGATTATTAGGATTTTGTTTTTGATTTGCAATAATTTCATTAGCCATATCTATCAAATTATTATAATAACTAGACATTGAACCAGAAACATCAAGAATTAAAATAGAAAAAATATTTTGAGATAATGAACC
>CALAVA010000056.1 GCA_937892025.1 uncultured Bacteroidales bacterium | reverse complement strand
GTCTATTGTTCTCTCCAATTGACTGATATTTTCTTCGGTCAAATGGGGGAGTGGATGTGCATATTGGCTATCGTTTTCCACGGCCAATTGAGTTTGTATAACAAACAGATTATAGGCGATATCTTTGAGGTATGTTTGGCAGTTTTTGTCTGGCACAATGCAGGTGAGCAATGCAATATGGGCGTTGAGTTCGTCTGCGGTTCCGTATGTTTCTATACGAATATCGTCTTTGTCTATGTTTTGTTTATCCAATAAGGAAGTTTGTCCTTTGTCTCCGTTTTTGGTATATATTTTCATCGTTTATTATCTTTTTATATTTAAATTATTGAGTGCTTGATGGTAGCGATTGGCATTGCGATTGTGTTGTGCTAATGTTACTGCAAAATTGTGATAGCCCGAAAAATCTTCTTTGGCACACATAAACAGATAGTTGTGGTGTTCATAATGCAAGACGGCATCAATTGCAGTGGGTGCTGGAATTCTGATAGGTCCCGGTGGCAAACCTTTGTACAGATAGGTATTGTATGGGGAGTCTATCAGTTTGTCTTTGTTTAGAACGCGTTTAATGTTGAAATCACCGAGGGCAAATTTGAGTGTCGGGTCTGATTCTAAAGGCATATCTTGATGTAATCTATTGATATACAAACCTGCTATGGTGGCTTGTTCGGCACTGAGGTGGTTTTCTTCTTCTACAATAGAGGCTAAAATGCTCACTTCTATGGGAGAAAGTGACATGTTTTGACAGATTAAACGGCGTGAAGGTGCCCAAAATGTTTGGTATTCCTTGTACATTCTTTCTATAAATTTTTTTGCAGATGTGTTCCAATAAAATTGATAGGTATTGGGAATGAACATGCAAAGTATATTTTCGGAGTTAAATCCATATTTTATGGCAAAACTATCATTATCAAGAAGTTCTAACAATTCAGCAGAATTGCATTCCAATTGTTCGGCAATACGATTAGCCAACTGCAGTTTTGTTCGAATGTTATTAAATGTTAGGTTTATTGGTTCTTGTCTGCCACTTCTAAGCATGTTTATCAACTCGTTATTGCTCATTTTGGGACTGATTTTATAGCGTCCCGCTTTGATTTTGTGGGGATAATTTTTCCGTTTTGCCACCTTGTCAAAACTATTATATTCAAGCAAGATGTTATGCTCTTTTAACAGATTGCAAACGTCTTGATAGGTGGCCGTTGAACAAATATATAGGTACGTGTCTTTCTGACATGCCACATTGGGGGCAAATATCATCTTATAAATTTGATAACCAAACCCTATGCCGATGCCTAAAACGCAGAGGCAAACTAAAATAATGATTTTCTTTTTCATGACCTCATCAATATGATGGGCAAAGGTATCATTTTTTTTAAGGCGAGTTCGATATATTTATCTAATAGTATGCTTGATATTTTTTTGCTGATAATTGTTGAAAAACTGCATTTTTTCGCCAAATAAATTGGATTTATTTTTGATTTATTGATGTTTTTCTTGTAGAAAATTCTCTTTTTGTATTTTTAAATATTTGATAATAAATATATTGTAAAGAAAATAAAAAAAAGAAAAAAAAAATTGTTGATTGGTTTTGGCAATTTAAAAAAGTGCTACTTTTGCACTAATTAAAATAAATTATTAATCATTAAAAATAGTACTATTTATGAAAAAGTTATTTGCATTATTAGTAGTTGCAGGTATGACATTCTTTGCATGTGGTTCTAACAATGAAGAAGCACCCGTAGAAGAAGAAGCTATGGAAGTAGAAGTTGTTAATGAAGAAGCAAATCAAGAAGAAAACGTTGCTGAAATGCCTGCTGAAGAAGCTAGTGAAGAAGCAGTTGAAACTCCCGCTGAATAATTAGCAAGTAGAGTTAAGTCATTTGACAAAAAAAAGGAAACATATTATGTTTCCTTTTTTTTATGCCTATAAATGTAGAAAACTCATTTTTTCCAAACCCATTGGTAAAATTAATATGTTTTCTTTTGTTTTTGTCAATGAGGGTAAAAAAAACAAGATATTGACTATTTTTTTTAAACTTTGCCTATTGCAATCTATCATACTTCAATAAAAAGTGTTACCTTTGTACTTTATAAGATGATTTTAATGACAGCGAATAATTCACATAAACAAACACGTTGGCAAAGGACATTGAGGTATTTTTTTGTCAAGTTTAAGCGTTTTGGATCTTTGTATAGGGACTATGACCCCGAACAGACCATCAAACGTATAGAAGGCGGTATAGAGTTTAGCGGTTCAAATGTGTGGATATTGGCTTTTGCGATAATTATAGCCTCTATCGGATTGAACGTCAATTCAACGGCAGTGATTATCGGTGCTATGCTCATCTCTCCATTGATGGGGCCTATTATGGGCATTGGGCTTTCGGTGGGGATTGTTGATACCGATATGCTGAAACGCTCTTTGCAGAATTTTATGGCAATGACCATTATCAGTTTGATAGCCTCCACTTTATATTTTGTAATTTCTCCCTTAAGTGATGCTCAATCAGAACTATTAGCGAGGACACATCCGACCATTTACGATGTGTTGATAGCCTTTTTTGGTGGGCTGACAGGTATGGTGGCCAATAGCAGAAAAGATGAAAAAATAACCATTATCTCAGGTGTGGCTATTGCTACCGCTCTTATGCCACCATTGTGTACAGCAGGCTACGGATTGGCAACCTTGCAGTTCAATTTTTTCTTTGGAGCCATCTATTTGTTTTTTATCAATACGTTTTTTATCGCTCTTGCCACAGCACTGCTTACCTTTTATCTGAAAATTCCAAAACGTTCTTTCCTCAATACACAGAAAGAACGACAAATGAAAAGAATGATCTATCTCTTTACGGCAATTGTTTGCATTCCAAGCATTTTTATGGCTATTTCTGTCGTCAAAGAATCAAGGTTCAACTCCAATGCTATACGATATGTGGAAAGTCTAGAAGAAAATCCGATGTTGACCAATGTTAAAATTATCAGCACTTCCAGAACTTTTTCCAAAAAAGGTTCCACGATAGACTTAACCATTGTCGGACAATCCTTATCTAAAACGCAAATAGAGCATTTGCAATCACAATTGCCAGAATTTGGCTTGCAAAAAACAACATTAACCATACATCAGCCTTTTGATAATGATATTCATCTCAGTGGAGAATTTATGGAAGACCTCTATAATCGTAATTTGGAATTAACAAAAGAAATAGAAAACTATAAATCTACAATTGCGACTTTGCAGGGTGAAATAATAGACAACCAACAGATAGCAAGAGAATTGGCTGTTCAATTTGACAATTTGGAATCCTTTTCTATTGTCAAGGCTGTCTATACCGATGTAAAAACCTTATCAACAGATACCTTGCCAACCATTTATGCGGTATGGAAAAAACAACCGACAGAACAAGAAATACAAAAAATGACAGAAATATTAAAAGTACGGCTTAATTTACCAACTTTAAACATAATCAACAAACAAAAACTAAAAACAAAAAAAGAATAACGATGAATTTTATTGAAGAATTAACATGGCGGGGAATGATTCATGATATGATGCCGGGAACGGCAGAACAATTGCAAAAAGAGCCAACCTCAGCGTATGTCGGCATTGACCCTACCGCCGATTCTTTGCATATAGGCCATTTGGTCAGTGTGATGATGTTAAAACATTTCCAAAAAGCAGGCCATCGTCCTATCGCTTTGATAGGAGGAGCAACAGGTATGATTGGCGACCCTTCTATGAAATCTGCAGAAAGAAACCTTTTGGAGGAAGAAACACTCCGTAAAAATCAAGAAGGTATTAGAAAACAATTATCCAAATTTCTTGATTTTGACGCTTCAACCAAAAATGCCGCCAAATTGGTCAATAACTATGATTGGATGAAAGATTATTCTTTCCTAAATTTTATTAGAGATATTGGCAAACATTTGACAGTCAATTATATGATGGCAAAAGACTCTGTCAAAAAACGCTTGGGAGCAGACTCTTCTGTGGGTATGTCATTTACGGAATTTTCTTATCAACTCTTGCAAGGATACGATTTTTTGTATTTGTATGAACATGAAGGTTGTCGTTTGCAAATGGGAGGCTCAGACCAATGGGGCAACATCACCACAGGTGCAGAACTTATCAGAAGAAAACTCAATGGAGAAGCCTTTGCTTTAACTTGGCCTTTGATAACAAAGGCTGATGGTAGCAAGTTCGGAAAAACAGAAGCAGGCAATATCTGGTTGGATAGAAGATATACTTCTCCCTACAAATTTTATCAATTTTGGTTGAATGTGAGCGATGAAGATGCAGAGCGATATATCAAGATTTTCACCTCTCTCGACAAGGAGACCATCGACAATCTCGTAGAAGAGCACAAGCAGGACCCTGGGCGCCGTATCCTCCAG
>CALAVA010000055.1 GCA_937892025.1 uncultured Bacteroidales bacterium | reverse complement strand
GAACAATCAGCACAAAACTGCCTTTTTGTCAGTTTGAGCGTTTCGGCACAACTTTTGTTCATCTTCATTCATAGTTTTAACATAAAGTGAAAGGAAAATATATGAAAAGTGGTCATATAAGTATGCAGACGGAAAATATGTTTCCGATAATAAAAAAGTTTTTGTATTCTGATAATGAAATATTTTTGCGTGAATTGGTGTCCAATGCCGTTGATGCGACAAAAAAACTACAAACACTGGTGAGCATGGGCAAAGCCGATTGTGAATTGGGCGATTTGACCATAGAAATAAAAATAGACAAAGATGCCAAAACGCTTACCATTTCAGACCGGGGTATTGGTATGACAGCCGAGGAGGTGGAAAAATATATTAATAATGTAGCCTTTTCAGGAGCAAGCGAGTTTTTGGAAAAATACAAAGGTGTAGATGCCGCTTCGTTAATCGGGCATTTTGGCTTGGGCTTCTATTCTTCTTTTATGGTGGCTGACAAAGTAGAAATTCTTACCTTATCGTATCAAAAAGATGCCAAAGCCGCTAAATGGACTTGCGATGGCTCCACTGAATTTTCTATTGAAGAAACAACAAAAACAGACAGAGGTACAGATATTATTTTGCATTTGGCAGATGATGCCTTAGAATTTTTGGAAGAACAACGTATTTTGAATATGTTGAAAAAATACTGCAAATTCTTGCCTATTCCTATCCGATTTGGAAACGAGAAAAAATGGGAAAAACCTGAAGGTGCAGAAAAAGAGGTGGAAATTGAACAACCAAGAATTATCAACAATATCAACCCTCTGTGGAAAAGAAATCCTTCAGAACTTAAAGAAGAAGACTATAACGCATTTTACCGCGAACTTTACCCTTATTCTTTTGAACAACCTTTGTTCTATATACATATTAATATAGACTATCCGTTCAATCTTACGGGAGTGTTGGCTTTTCCAAAAGTAAAACAGCAGGTTGATATTCAAAAAAACAAAATACAACTCTATTGCAATCAGGTCTATATTACAGACCAATTGGAAGGCATTGTGCCTGAGTTTCTTATGCTGTTGCATGGAGTGATAGATTCTCCTGATATTCCTTTGAATGTAAGTAGAAGTTATCTCCAAAGCGATGCCAATGTAAAAAAGATAGCCTCGCATATTACCAAAAAAGTGGCGGATAAATTGGAAGAGATGTTTAAAAACGACCGTGAAGATTTTGAAAAAAAATGGGACGACATTAAAGTCTTTATGCAATATGGCGTTTTGACAGATGAAAAATTCTCCGAAAGAGCCCAAAAGTTTATGCTTCTGAAAAATATTGACGGAAAATATTTTACTTTAGAAGAGTATCGCAAACATATAGAAACCTTACAAACCAACAAAGAAGGCAACTTGGTGGCCTTGTATGCAACCAATCCCGAAGAGCAATATGCACCTATACAAACGGCAAAATCACGCGGATATGATATTCTTTGTATGGATAGTGTTTTAGATATGCACTTTGTCAATTATTTGGAACAAAAATTAGAAAAAACATCTTTCGCTCGTGTAGATGCTGATGTAATAGATAAATTGATTGTTAAAGA
>CALAVA010000054.1 GCA_937892025.1 uncultured Bacteroidales bacterium | reverse complement strand
GCTGTTGTCGTTGCTTGTACGGCTTATTTTGTATTGAGAATGAATATTGAAAAAGAATTGAAACAGCAAGTTTTGGACTTAAAAACAGAAGGGAAAAAAGTAGTCAATCCAATTCGTTTGCAAGCCTATGAAAGACTTGCCTTGTTTTTGGAACGCACACGCCCAGAAAATCTGATAATGAGAACAAGTGCGGCTAATTTGACGGCCGGGCAATATCGAACATTGCTTTTGACCAATATTCGACATGAGTTTGAACATAATCTTTCCCAACAAGTATATGTGTCAGGTGCCTTGTGGCAAATGACCAAAAAAGCCAAAGAAGAT
The DNA here is from genome assembly GCA_937892025.1 of uncultured Bacteroidales bacterium. Classification (GTDB taxonomy): domain Bacteria; phylum Bacteroidota; class Bacteroidia; order Bacteroidales; family WCHB1-69; genus UBA1205. Next base: position 3,959 of record CALAVA010000054.1, on the reverse strand, counting down.
ACCGTAAAACTTATTAATTTAGCAGGAACACAATTGCCCATAGAGGCTTCTGCTACCGATTTAGCAACAAAAATATTAGAATTATTAGTCGCACAAAACCCGCAACCTGCCGATGTCGCTTTGGATTTTTTGCGAAAAGAAATAACAGAACTTTATTGAAAAAAGAAAAGCCTGCTTTAAAAGCAGGCTCACATTCTTTTTTTTGCTTCCGTAATATTCAGGTTTTATTCGGGTTGAATTGCTTCACATGGGCAAACATCTGCACATGAACCACAACTTACACATTCATCTGGATTGATAGAATATGCATCACCTTCTGAAATTGCACCTATAGGGCATTCGCCTTGGCAAGTTCCACATGCTGAACATACGTCAGGATTAATTTTATAAGCCATAATTGTTTTTGTTTAATTTAACTACTTGCAAAAATAATAAGTTTATTCAATCTATAAACAGTTCCTATTAAATTTAAAATTAGTCCAAAAAACAAATTGTTGTCCGAAAAGTCGTATTTTAATCGTCTTATTATCAAGTGCTTATAAATAGTTGAATTTTTCTGTCATTCATTGTTTTTGGTGATACTCAATATTTTTTAGATTGGTTCTTATTTTTATTGGGGTAAAATTTCATGTTATTGGCATTTTTTTTCACAAAACGATGTTACTGCCGAAAGGGATTTTTCTTCTTATTTTTGCATTTTCTTTATACATTTTCATGTGTGGCAGCAGTAACCGCAACTGTCATTAGAGCGGCTGTTTCTGTCCGTAGGCGTTGTGTTCCCATGGTAATCACCCCAAAACCTAATTTCATGGCTTTGGCTATTTCTTTAGGAGAAAAATCACCTTCAGGGCCAATCAATACCAAAATATCATTTTTTTGTTTTACAGCATCAATCAGCGGAATAGGTGTTTTTTCTGTTTGTCCACAATAGGCAATCCATTTGGAAATATCATGTCTTTGTCCATATTTTTCCATCAGTTCATCAAAAGAAACAGCGTTATTAAAAGTTGGCAAAAAGGTTTGCAATGATTGTTTCATAGCGGCAATCATTAGTCGTTCTATTCGTTCTTTTTTGATGGTATTTTTTTGGGAGTGTTCACAGATGAGGGCAGATATTTCGGTAATTCCCATTTCTACCGCCTTTTCTACAAACCATTCCAATCTGTCAGGGTTTTTGGTGGGTGCGACAGCCACATGCAGACGGTAGGGGAGAGGTTTGGTAGTCAAGGTTTCTTCCACGGCTACTGTACAAAGCATGGCTTGAGTATCTATTATCTGCGTACGATACAAATGCCCGTTGCCATCGGTCAAATACAATTCATCGCCCACTTTCAAACGCATAGACTTTAGGCAATGTTTAGACTCTTCGGCAGAGAGGGTATGTATTCCTCCTTGTAAATTTGGACAATAAAACAACAACATATTCTTATCAAACATCTTCTTTCCAAACAAATTCGACACCTTTTAGACTTTGCAATTGTTCGGTCATATTTTCAAGCACTCCTTTGTTGAGGAAACATATTATTTTCATTTTATCATCAGCCCAAGCATTTTCTTTTATATCAGCGGAAAAATTCTTTAAGATTTGCATGACGGCATTTGTTTGTTGGTAAGTGAATGAAACCGTAGCAGCGAGTTTTCTTTCCAATTGGACAATTTCAGCATTTTCGAGAGTTGTTTTAGCACATTCTCTATAAGCGTTTATCAATCCCGAAACGCCCAATTTGGTTCCACCAAAATAGCGGACAACGACAACGAGTATATTTTGCAGATGATGTGCGATGATTTGTCCTAAGATGGGTTTCCCCGCTGTTGAGGAAGGCTCTCCATCATCACAACAACGCACAATTTGTTTGTTGTCAAAACCGACAGAAAATGCATAACAATGATGTGTCGCATCATGATATTTTTTCTTAATATTGGTCAATATTATCTTGACTTCTTCTTCTTTTTGGATAGGGAATGCCAATCCGATAAAACGACTGCCTTTGTCTTTGATTTGTCCTGTTGCAAAGTCTTTTATGCTGAGATAGTTTTCGTTGGGCATACCTATTGATTAATAATTAGCCGATAAAGCATATATAATGCCATTTGTGTAGTTCTTTCGGTAACAGTTTTTCTATGTGTTCCAAAGTGGAAACATTGGGCAGTACATTCATTTTTGTTGGCAACAGCAATCCATACGGTTCCCACTGGTTTTTGTGGTGTTCCGCCACTTGGTCCGGCGATACCAGAAACAGCCACCGAAAAATCTACATTCAGCAATTTTAAGACATTTTTTGCCATCAAACAAACAACTTCTTGGCTTACGGCTCCTTGGGTTTCCAAAACTTGCTTATCTACATGTAAAACATTGTATTTTGTTTCGTTGCTATAGGCTACTATGCTACCTTTAAAATAATCGGAGGCACCAGCAAAGGCTGTTATTTGAGAGGCGATAAGACCTCCCGTGCAACTTTCTGCAGTAGCCATCGTATAGCCTTTTTCCCGTAATAGCCGCCCAAGCAATAATGCCAAATCTGTATCCTCAAAGGCAAAAGTGTAATCTTGAGTTGCTTCTTTGAGTTTGTCCGCAAAAAAGTTCATTTCTTTTTCCAACAAATCTTTGTCCGCATGGCTACCTGATAGTCGCAAATTGACAATGCCCATTTTGGGTAAATAAGCCAATTTGATATATGTAGGCAATTGACGTTCAAAATCTTGTAGTTTGTCAGACAAAAGCGATTCCGAAATGCCCATCAATTTGAAATGTTTGTCAATCTTGTGCCATGTTTGATATTTTTGTTTTATTTTTTGACAAATTTCTTCCAACATACCCATCAATTCAGAAGGCACTCCCGGGGTGGCAAGCAATAGCTTATTTTGTTTTTCTATCCACATACCGGGAGCCAAGCCGTGCTTATTAGAAATGACTTGACAACATTCAGGCAACATGGCTTGTGTACGCACAGAATCTGACAAGCACAAACCTCGTTCTTTACGCAAGTGTTCAATATGTTTCAACACTTCTGGTCTTTCTTGTAGTTGGCTGTTAAAAAACTCACAAATACAAGCCTTTGTAATATCGTCATTGGTCGTTCCTAAACCGCCTGTAATAAAAACAATATGACATTCTTCCCAAACTCGTTGCAAAAGAGATAGAATGGCATTTTTGTCGTCCCCGATTGTTACCACTTCTTTTACTTGAATATTAGTCTTGTGTAATGCTTCTGCAATAACTGTAGCATTGGTATTGACAACTTGTCCTATTAGCAATTCATCTCCGATATTGACAATAATGGCTTGTATGTTTTCTTTTTGCATAATCACTTAAAATCTGTTTTTTTTACCTTCGGCAATAGAATTAGTATGACCAACATTTTCTTGACTATCGCAAAGGTACAACTTTTTTCTTATTAGAAATAACTAATTGCTCTTGTTTCTATCTGAACAAGCGTTTCGTCTTTACCATGATATGATATTTTTACTATCCAATTGCCTTGCTCATCGTATTGATAGGTATATTTGTTGAAATAGAAAGCGTTGTTGTTAATATCATACCATGTTTCGCTCAATAGGTTGTGGTGATTGTCGTAGGTAAATACCACTTTTTTGCTCAATTCGCCAGATATTTTTTGATAGTTTTGTTCGATAAGCAAACCTTGGCTGTCATATTTGTTGATATTGTGATATATCATCTCTTCGTGTTTGTCATTTTTTATATCTTCTATCATTTGATTTTGTTGGTTGTAGCGACATATACGGATTTTTATCGTATTGCTATCGGGAAAAATATCGCTTTGGAGAAGCATGTTTCCATTCTCATCTCGTTGATAAACAATTGTTTTTACAAGTTCCTCTTTTTGGTAACACAATTCTTTTTCAATAAAACCATCTATATTGTAGCTATAGATATTTTTTGTTTCAATTTGATTATCTTTATTATACACAAACAGACTGCTCATTCTATTGTTTTCATA
>CALAVA010000053.1 GCA_937892025.1 uncultured Bacteroidales bacterium | reverse complement strand
ATTACCAATCGTTTGCTAATATTACAACAATATGACAGTAACAATCTAACAATTGGCAATATGTCTCAATCAGAAGACAGCATATTATTACAAAAATGCCTACAACAAATATCTCAAGCCGTTCCTCAATCATTTGTTTTTGTAGACAATTGTGGTACGGCCTTTCGTTTTTTGTGTGCTTATTTGTCTTTTCAAAAAGGCGAATGGATACTTGATGGCACCGCTCGGTTGCGACAACGCCCAATTGCACATCTTGTTGAAGCCATAAATAATGCCGGCGGAGAAATACACTATATGGAAAAAGTAGGTTTTGCTCCTTTAAAAATTATTGGAAAAACATGGCAGTCAGATTGCTTTTATATAGACGCCTCTTATAGCAGCCAATATGTTAGTGCTTTAATGCTTTGTCTGCCTTTCAATGCTTGTGACGCACGTATCGTATTTGACAAAAATATATCATCGTGGCAATATATAGACCTAACCTTACAACTGATGACTCAAATTGGGATAAATATTCATTGTCAAGATGGAGAAATTTTATATAAACATACGACAAAATGGTCCCAAAAACAAATGAATGTTGAAGCAGATTGGTCTTCAGCCGCCTTTTGGTATCTATATGTTGCTTTAAGCGACAATCAATCTTTGTTTATAAAAGGATTATCACAATCCAGATTACAGCCAGATTCTAAAATTGCCATTTATATGAATACCTTAGGGCTTACAAGTTTTTTTAATGAACATGGAGCCATGATAAAAAAGACCAAGCCAATGCCCAAATATTTTGAGGCAGACTGCAATAACACTCCTGATTTGGTCCCTATATTGAGTGTTCTCTGTGCTGGAAAACAAATAAAAGGTTGTTTGCATAATGTCAAGAATTTACAATTCAAAGAGAGCAATCGTATTGAGGCTTTACAAAAAGAATTAAGCCCATTTGCCTCTGTAACCTATAAAAACGGAACATTAACGATAGTTCCAACGGGCAATCCGTTTATGAAAAAACATTTTTTTCATTCATACACAGACCACCGCATAGTAATGGCTTTAGCCATGTTAAAGCATCAAATTCCTCAAATAGAATTTGATGACACGCTTTGTGTAAAAAAATCTTATCCAGACTTTTGGAAATACTATCATCAACTAATATGGTGAAAAATAAAAAAAGAAAGTCGTTAAAAACAGACTTTCTTGCAAACTTAAACTCTCTTGTGTTCCAGCTGGGATTCGAACCCAGGACCCCATCCTTAAAAGGGATGTGCTCTACCTGCTGAGCTACTGAAACGACCTCTTTGTAGGTTTGCAAAGGTACAATTTTTTTTTACACAAAACTATATTTTGCAAAAAAATATTCATATTTGCTGTATGTTTTTGTATATTAGTCTGTTATTTTATATCTCGGGTGGCAGTTTCGTAAGGCTTCCAACAAAAACGATTTGTCTATATGCGTATAAATTTCAGTTGTTGTTATAGAACTATGTCCTAACATGGCTTGAATGGACGGCAAATCGGCTCCACCATAAAGCAAATCTGTGGCAAAACTATGTCTAAGCGTATGAGGGCTGATGTCCTTTTTTATGCCAGCATTTGTCGCTGCATTTTTAACAATCTTAAATATCCACATGCGGGACAAATGATTACCTCGCCTATTGAGAAAAACATAAGATTCTTCTTCTGGTGGAATTTGCAAATGCGAACGGAAATTTTGTATATAATCATAATATGTTTTTTGGGCATAAGCATTTATCGGTACTAATCGTTCTTTATTGCCCTTACCTTTAACAAGGATAAAATCTTCATCTAAATGAAGATTTTCCATTTGAAGATTGATGAGTTCACTAACCCGTAAACCGCAAGAATAAAGCAATTCCAAAATACAAATATCTCTATAACCAATTGGATTATTCAAATCTATTGTTTTTTCCATAGCCTCAACTTCTTCAAAAGACAATACTTGTGGAATTTTTCTGCCTATTTTTGGGGTTTCTGTCAAATTTAAGGGATTAAAATCGGTAACATTTAAATATATCAGATACTTATAAAACGCATTAATGCTTGAACGATAACGCACCTGCGAAATGATTTGCAAATGTTTTTCTTCTGTCAAATAAATAAAAAAATCATTCATGGTGTCTCTATCAATGTTATCTGGCAATGTCAGATGTGGCTCTGAGGTCATGAAATCAGCAAGGACATTGATATCTGTAAGATATGCTTCAATTGAATTAACAGACAATGATTTGTCTATTTTTAAATAGTTTTCAAAGCCACGTATGGCCATTTTCCATTTTTTGATGATTTCGTCTTTATTCAAGAAACAAAATATTTAAAATCCAACAATTGTTAATTCTGTTCTTCTATTTTTTGCACGCCCTTCTTCTGTATCATTGTCGGCAATAGGCTTATTAAAGCCATAACCATGAAAAGAAAGTCGCTCTTTGTTGATATTTGCTTGTATTAAATAATCGTAAACAGTTTTGGCTCTATCTGTTGACAACTTAACATTATGTTCTTGTGTGCCAACATTATCTGTATGACCGCCTATTTCAACGTGCATTTTTGGGTTTTCTTGCAACAATTTCACTATGCGGTTCAGTTCTGCCAAAGATTCTTTCTTCAAGTCTGATTTATCTGTATCAAAAAATATATTTTCCAATACAATACTTTCTCCAATTTCAATTCTTTTGAGTGCTACATCTTTTTCTATGGGTTCTTGTAATTGTATATCCTTTATTGCAATATTTTCAGAATAAAACAAATACTTATCATTAATAACAGTGAACGCATATTGTTTATCCGTTGGAATACAAACGATAAATTCTCCCGTATGTGGGTCAGAAGTTGATTTAACAACAACTTGTCGCGTTGTCAAATCCATTAATTCCAAGGTAGCGGCGAGTGGTTTTTTATCTTGAGCATCAAACACTTTTCCTTTAAAATAAGTTACAGAATTGGGACGAAGATGTGTAGGTAGTTCAAACCAATATAAATCAAGGCCACCAAAACCATCTTTTTTGTCGGAGGCGTAATAAGCTTTATTCCCTCGTGCATTGACAACCAAACTAAAATCCTCTACATGCGTATTGATGGGGTAGCCTAAATTGACGGGTTGCGACCAAGAACCATCAGATTTTAACACAGACATAAAAATATCAGCATCGCCCATTCCCTTATGTCCTTTTGAGGCAAAATATAGGGTTTGTCCATCGGGATGAATAAAAACAGAAACTTCGTCTTCTGGAGTATTGATTTCTTTTCCTAAATTGATAGGTTCAGAAAAAACACCATCTTCTATCATTGTTGTTTTCCAAATATCTTTTTTACCTTCGCCGCCTGGACGATTGCTAATAAAATATATTGTTTTGCCATCAGCGGAAAAAGAAGGTTGGGACTCCCAAAATTTAGTGTTCAATGGTTTTCCACAATTGATAGGTTTGGACCAAGTATCTCCAAGCCGTTTAGACCAATACAAATCACAACTTCCGAAGCCTTCATCTCGATTACAAGCCGTATAAATCATATATTTGCCGTCTGGAGAAACACATTGCCCACCTTCATTAAAATGGGTGTTAATATTGGATAGATATTCTCTTGGTGTCCAATTATTGTTGCCATCTGTTTTTGAAGAATACAAATCTTCTTCTGTAACACACTGAAAACAAATAGTATATTTGTCCTTAGGACGCATAACTGTAAAAATAAGCATAGCCTCATCTGCTGTAATGGCAGGCAAATATTCGTCCCAATTTGAATTGATATGCTCTCCCATATTTATTAAATTTATGGGTACCGGTTTTTGCATTTGCTCATACCGCCAGCGACACAATTCCAAATCGTTTCTCATTTCTGAGGATATACTATTGGGTGTAGGGTGCCGATTGATATATTGTTCAAAATACATAATTGCCGTATCAGGGAAACCGCATTCCATATATTGATAGGCTGCCCCATAATAACTTTTGTAATTATTCGGAGCCAACTCAATAACTTTTGAATAATAATAGCATGATTTTTCTTTTTGCTGCATAATAGAGGTTACCTCTGCCGCCAATTGATAAGCTTCTATACATGCATTGTCTGCCCGAATAGCCTTTTCTGCATATAGTAGTGATTTTTCTAAATCTTTGGCTTTCATTGCTTTGTGTGCGGCCTTAAAGTTTTTGACCGCAATGGTATTTTGGGTTGAGGTTATTGTTTGAGCGTTTATGGACACACAAACCAATAGCAGAAACAAATTTATAACAAAAAAACTATTATTTTTCTTAAACATTATCGTTGTATTATAAACTTTAACATTTGAACTCCTTGACAAGAACAAATTCTAACAAAATACATACCATTGACAAAAGACTGTGTGGAAATATGAATTTCTCCATCATGAACAGTTCCAAAAGATACTTTTTGAGCATTAACATTATAAATTTCATACTCAAAATCTTGTATTTGAGAAGAAATATTTATCATGTCTTTTGCAGGATTAGGATAAACGGAGCAGAATATTTCTTCTGTTGTATTTTGTTTGTTTTTTATAGAGAGGTTAAATGGGTTATAAGCATCAAGAACAAGCGTTCCCATAGCATCTGGGTCAAGCCAATAATCCAAACGTTTTGACGTGTCTACATTATTGTTGTTTGTCCATGAATAAGCTATTCTTCCATATAAATCAATTCCACTTCTATAATTACAACTTGCAGTACCTCCTTCCAACTGTCCAACCACTCGTTTGTTCAAATTAAACAAAGAAGAGCCAGAAGAACCGCCTTCTGTCGTCCCTTTTGTCCATGTTAATTCCCAATGTGTGCTATCTGGATAATTGTCATCGTCTTCTGCATATTTAGAATATTTTAGCAAATTGGTAGTTGTGGAAATTTTTTTTAAATCTCCACCGGGATGATGTATACATACTGCCCCTTGCGGTTGAGCAGAAGTGGCATCCCAACCTGCATAATAAGGCATCATCTCTTGAGTGGGTGTATCATTTAATAATAACAAACAAAAATCAGAATAAACATCTCTTGCCAACAAGGTGCTACCATTAATAGAATAAGTCTGTTTGGGGTTATTGCCCGTACAATCTTCTGATTCATAGTCAAAAATAAAAACAAATGTTTTTACTATACTACTATATGATATACAATGATTGGCGGTTAGGAAAAATGGTTTTCCATCTTGCCGAACATTGTTGAGCAATGTACCCGAACAATGTGCATATCCTCCTCTAAGGATAAGTGCTACGGCTTGTTTTATATCCTGATAATTTGTTCCTGTAGAACAATTGATATTGATATTGCATTTTCCTGATGTGCCATAGGTGCCTTTTTCCCCAAGCAAATCTTTATAAGCATGTACTACTGTGGTTAATCTTATCTTTGATAAATCTTTATCTTTTTTAGATTCATAATATTCCAAAACGATTTCATCGCTTGGATACAATGCGGTGGCAAATATGCCACTTGGTTGGTTGTTTGCATGCGTAAAAGCCCCCGTAACATACGATTTATCAGCAGTATAAATAAATAATTTTGAATGTTCTGGAATAAAAAATTCATCAAAGATTAGATTTAAAGATATGGCTCCAATAGACTTTACTTTCAAACGCCAAAGTCTATCTCCGTTGTCCAAAATTTCCCACAAGCCACTATTTGTCAAAGAATAGTCCACAGGCAATTCTATTCCAAATTGATATCCTACTTTATGTTGTGTATCAATAGGCGATAGTTCTGCTTGCAACAACATTTGATTGTCCATTGGTGGCAAAAACATGATTGGAATATCACTATAGGCTAATTGCGATTTGTTAAAACTATAAGGTTGCCCTCCATGTCCAATTTGCCCAAAACATATTATACA
>CALAVA010000052.1 GCA_937892025.1 uncultured Bacteroidales bacterium | reverse complement strand
TGGAGTTCAGACGTGTGCTCTTCCGATCTAACATTGGCCCCAAAATTTTGCAACTCTTTGGGTAATTTTTGCATGGCACTTTTTCCAAAATGTATTCTTGTCGGATTCTCAAACGAAAAATCTATATTCATAATATTTTTTTTGATGATTAAAACAACATAACGAATTTTTTCCATTTATATTTTGTCATAAATATAAATAAAACCAAGAAAAAAGAGGCATTGTGTCAGTCCATAAAATAGATATAAAAAATAAAATCAATAATATAGCATTTTATAAATGAAAAAATTGTATCTTTGCAAACTTTTCAAAAGAGGCTCTTTGGAAAGTTCGTTATAGGTAACCTCAATTATTAATTTTTTAAGCGGTCAATAGACCATATTATTTATTATGTCAGAAGAAATAAACAACATGACAGAAGAAACTCCTAATCAATCCACAGAAGTACGCAAACCTATTCATTATGAGTTGTCTAATCGTTCGGTAGAGACTCCAAATACCGATGATTTTAATTGGGATGAATTAGGAAAACACACGCAAACTTATTCTAAAGAAGAAAAACAACAAATGGAAGACATCTACAACAAAACTTTTAGTTCTATAGTAGAACAAGAAGTTGTGGAAGGTGTTGTAGTCGCCAAAAACGATAGGGAAGTTGTTGTTAATATCGGTTTTAAATCTGATGGTATCATTCCTGCTAACGAATTGAGAGATATGCCAGATTTGAAAATTGGCGATAAAGTAGAAGTGTATGTAGAAAGTCAAGAAGATGCAAATGGACAATTGTTACTTTCTCACAAAAAGGCTCGCATGTTGAAATCATGGGAAAGAGTAAATCAAGCCTGTGAAAGTGGTGAAATTGTTAATGGTTATGTGAAATCAAAAACTAAAGGTGGTTTAATCGTTGATGTATTTGGTTTAGAAGCATTTTTGCCGGGTAGCCAAATTGACGTGAAACCTATTCGCGATTATGATGTTTTTGTGGATAAAACTATGGAGTTTAAGGTTGTGAAAATCAATCAAGAATACAAAAATGTGGTTGTTTCACACAAAGCACTTATCGAATCTGAAATCGAGGCTCAACGGATGGAAATTATGTCAGGTTTGGAAAAAGGTCAGGTTTTGGAAGGTACTGTTAAAAACATTACCAATTATGGTGCATTTATTGATTTAGGTGGTGTTGATGGTTTAATTCACATTACAGACCTTTCTTGGAAACGTATTTTAGACCCTAAAGAAATTTTGGAATTAGACCAAAAAATCAATGTCGTTATTTTGGATTTTGATGAAACAAAAAAACGTATCGCTTTAGGTTTAAAACAATTAACTCCACATCCATGGAACGCACTTGATCCTAATTTGAAAGTTGGTGATAAAGTACACGGAAAAGTTGTTGTGATTGCCGATTATGGTGCATTTATTGAAATTATGCCGGGCGTAGAAGGATTGATACACGTTTCAGAAATGTCTTGGTCGCAACATTTGCGTACCGCTCAAGATTTCTTGTCTATCGGTCAAGAAGTTGATGCTATCATTTTGACCTTAGATAGAGAAGAACGTAAAATGTCTTTGGGTATCAAACAATTGATTCCAGACCCATGGATTACCATTGCCGATAAATATCCTGTAGGTTCTCGCCATACGGCTATCGTTCGCAATTTTACTACTTTCGGTATTTTTGTTGAATTGGAAGAAGGCGTTGATGGTTTAATTCATATTTCAGATTTGTCTTGGTCGAAAAAAATCAAACACCCTGCAGAATTTACCAAAATTGGTGAAAAAATTGAAGTGGTTGTCTTGGAAATGGATATTGAAAACCGCCGTTTGAGTTTAGGACATAAACAATTGGAAGATAACCCATGGGACGTTTTTGAAACCTTATATACAGTAGATTCTATCCATGAAGGTGTGGTGGCTTCACAAAATGAAAAAGGTGCTGTGATTACCCTACAAGGAGTAGAAGGATTTGCTTACCATAGAGGGCTGAAAAAAGAAGACGGCTCGATGATTAAACAAGGTGAAACTGCTATGTTTAAAGTTGTAGAATTCTCCAAAGAAAATAAGAAAATTGTGCTTTCTCATACTGCTATTTGGCAAAGTGAAAAAGAAGAAGCCGAAGAAAACGAAAAAAGAGAATCAGCCAAATCTATGAAAAAAATTGCCGATAAAATAGAAAGATCTACACTTGGCGACCTTGATGCATTGGTAAATCTTAAGGCTGACTTGGAACACGCTGAACAACAAAAGAAAACTAAAAAGACAAGCAAAGCAAAAGAAGCCAAAGCTGAAGAAGAAATAGAAACGGCACCTGAAATAAAGGAAGAAAAAATAGAAGCGGAAGAAGGAGTTGAAAAAAATATTCAAGAAAAAGAAAAAAATAATAAAACAATTATTAAACACGAAGAAGA
>CALAVA010000051.1 GCA_937892025.1 uncultured Bacteroidales bacterium | reverse complement strand
CTATCAAATAGCCTATAGAGCCTTGGGTTTCTGCTACACAAAAATCTAAAGGCATTGCCAATACGTCTGTAACACGGCTTGTCGTTTCGTGTTGGAGCATTACATTGCCAACTTGTGGTCCATTGCCATAAGTGATGATTAAGTTATAATCACGTTTGATTAAAGGCAAAATAGATTCACAAGTTTTTTGTATATTAGCAATTTGTTCTTGGTAACTTCCTTTTTGTTCGCTTCTTAAAAGAGCGTTCCCTCCAAAGGCAACAACAGCGGTTTTTGTCATAGTATTTCAAATAAGAAATTTTATTTATCAGAAATACTATGTTGTGTTAGATAGATAAAATCTTTAACAGACAATCTTTCTGGCCGTTTGTCAAAGATGGGGTCATTTGTGAAATTTTGCTCAAATACAATGGTTTTTAGTGAGTTTCTGAGTGTTTTTCTTCGTTGGTTGAAAGCAGTTTTTACAATTTTGTTAAATTGTTGTTCATTACAATCTAAATGTTGAATATCATTGCGTTTTAGCCGAATAACTGCTGATTTTACTTTTGGGGGCGGAGAAAAAACGTTTTCATTGACTGTAAACAGATATTCAATATGATAATAGGCTTGTAGCAATACGCTCAAAATTCCATATTCCTTGCCCTCTGGTGCTGCGGATACTCTAATAGCCACTTCTTTTTGAAACATGCCTACAATTTCGGTTACCATATTACGATACTCAATGACTTTAAAGAGAATTTGTGATGAAATATTATAGGGGAAGTTGCCGATAATGGCAAATTTATCAGAGAATAAACTGCTTAAATCTATTTTTAGAAAATCGGCATGGATAATTTTGTCATTTAGTTCAGGGTAATGTTGTTGTAGATAAGTAACAGATTCTGTGTCTATTTCTATTACTTTAAGGCAAAAATTTGATTTTAACAAAAGTGTTTCGGTTAAAATGCCCATACCGGGTCCTATTTCTAATACATATTGATTGTCATTGGATAAACTTTCGACAATTTTTTTGGCAATATGCTTATCTGTCAGAAAATGTTGTCCTAAATATTTTTTTGCCTTGACTTTGTCCATTTTATTGTTTTAATATTCTCGGATAAGTAAAAATTCACCTTGTTTTTGGGTCGTTTTGCCTAATTTATCCGTATAATTAATTGTATATAAATATCTTCCGTGAGGTTGTGGCACATTTTTGAAAGTACCGTCCCAACTGATGTCAATATTATTGCTTTGGAAGAGTATTTGTTTGTTTTGTGCTGAGGCTATCGCTATATGAAAAGAGTTTAAATGCTCAGAAGCCGTTATGCGAAAATCATCATTGAGTCCGTCTCCATTGGGGGTAAATGCACTCGGAATGAAAATATGTACTTGTTTTTCCACTTTTACTTGAATATAAATGGAAGTGTCTTTACCATTTTCATCAGAAAAGGTTGCCGAAAAAGTTTCATCATACATAGGGGAAACGAATATGGAAGATGTTTTTTCGCCATTGCTCCACAGAAGGTTATTTGCATTTTGCACAAATAAATAAATTGCTTCCCCTTCCATTATTGTAGTGTCTTTACTGAATATAATATGTTTTTGACAATTGTCATCTTGTTGTTCAATCAATAGAAAATCAGTTGATTCATCGTTATTTTCAGCACTTTGTATTGTTAGGGGAGCGGATAGGGCAAGCGTATCTTTGGGAACAATTAAAAAGGGAACACCTTTTTCTGTTTGTACATCATCAACAATCTGTGTGTTCGCTTGTGTATTATGGATTTGTTGTTTAGGCGTGTTAGTAGATTGAAATAAAACAACATCTGTCTGTTTTTCAGAAACTATACTTGTTTCTGTTGATGTAATGATAGAACTATTGGGTTTATTAAGAATGACTTGGCTATCGGAGTTTGTTTTTGTTTCATTGTTAGGTGTTTGTAGCCATACAATAGCAAATGCCACAAGTGCAACCATGCCGGAAACCCCCATAATGTATTTTGTTTTGAACACACTTGTGCGAGCATAATGATTGCTAATATTGTTCCATATCTTTTCGGGGGCTTGTGGAGCAAAGTTTGCAAATTTGTCTTTATATAATTCTCCTATATCTTTTTCTGTTTTCATAATAATTCTTTTTTATTCTGAAAATCAATAATTTTTTGCTTTAATTTTTTTTTTGCCTTAAACAATTGTGAACGGCATGTACTTGTGGAACATTTGAGCATTTTTGAAACTTCTTCATACGAATATCCTTCTATTTCACACAAATTAAACACCATTTGATAACCTTCTGGAAGTTGGCGAATCATATTGAGCAATAATTGATATCCCAACCAATCAGATTCAACAATCGAATAGTCTGTCAATGTGTTTTCATATTCTTCATAATCAACCAAAATATTTTTTTTGATTTGTTTTTGATATAATTTAAGTGCTTGATTGATTACAATTTTATTCATCCATGCGACTAATTTTCCTTTTCCGTTATATTGTGCTATATTATCAAATATTAAGATAAACGCCTCTTGAAGCACATCTTGAGCATCTTCTTCGGTTTTAGTGTATCTCAATGCTGTTCCATATAGCATTGGGCTATATTGTTTGTATAGCAGATAACGATATTTTTCTTCACCGTTTATACAGCCCGAAATCAATTGTTCATCGCTTGGCATTCAAGAGTGTGTTCTTATAGATGATACTATTTAGGAGAACTTTGTTGCCTTGATTGTTCTTTAAAGAGAAAAATTATCCTTAAATTTAGGAAGCGTTACCTTAAAACCGTTTTCAGAGAGAAATTCTCCATATACGGTTCTTGCTTCTGTTTCCCCATGCATTAGGAATATAGTTTTAACTTTTGACTTATCTTGGCAGGATAAATATTGATACATTTCTTTGTAATCTCCATGTCCAGACAAGGCATCTATTTCTTCTATATCGGCATTTACCTTGTATTTGTTTCCATAAATGGATACAATGGGTTCTCCTGAAACAATTTTTCGTCCTAATGTTTTTGGGGCACAATAGCCAACTACCAATATCGTA
This sequence comes from uncultured Bacteroidales bacterium, assembly GCA_937892025.1. GTDB lineage: Bacteria > Bacteroidota > Bacteroidia > Bacteroidales > WCHB1-69 > UBA1205. The sequence continues at coordinate 4,857 of CALAVA010000051.1, read as the reverse complement.
TTTTTCTTATCCTCAATATTATTGGCAAGATGGTGTTTTATACGTCCTGCTTCCATCATGCCAGAGGCAGAAATAATAATGCAAGGTCTGTTGTGAGTGTTCAATTTTTTTGAATCTTCCTTTGTCCGTACGTAAAATAAATTGTCAAATCCGAATGGGTCTTTTTGTGTTCTTATCAAATCCAAAATATCTTCTTTAAAGCATTCTGTATGCAAGCGAAAAATATCTGTGGCTGATACGGCTAATGGGCTATCTATAAAAATAGGAACATCTGGCAGACGGTTCGCTTTTTTGATATTATTTAGAGCATAGATAATCTCTTGACATCTACCGATAGCAAATGAAGGTATCAGCAATTTCCCTAATTTTTTTACGCACGTATCTTGTACAACTTTGGCTAATTTTTCTTCCGCAAGGTTGATGGATTCGTGTAAACGGTTTCCATAGGTGGCTTCGGTTATAATATAATCGGCTTGCGGAAAAGGCGTGGGGTCTAAAAGCAATCGCTTGTTGTATCGGCCTATGTCCCCGGTGTAACAAAGTTTTTTTTGAACTCCGTTTTCATTAAAAGTCAAATTTATCGCAGCACCACCTAAAATATGACCTGTATTTGTAAAACAAACACTGACCCCATTTGTGATGTTGATGTCCAAATCGGTAGGCATACTAACAAAATACCTTAAAGAAGCAAAGGCATCTCTGCTTGTGTATAATGGTTCTACTTGTGGCAAACCGATACGGGTACGTTTTTTGTTAAAATCTATGGTATCGCTTTCTTGAATGTTTCCAGAGTCTGGAAGCATGATAGAACACAAGTCCCTTGTCGCATGAGTGCAATAGATTTGACCTCTAAAGCCGTTTTTACAAATATAGGGGATCAATCCAGAGTGGTCTATATGAGCATGAGATAAAAGTAAAATATCTATATCTTTGGGGTCAAAGCCCAAATCTCTGTTCATACTATCTGTTTCTAATCCCTTACCTTGATACATACCACAATCCAATAATATTTTCTTTCCGTCTATTGTAGTTATGAGTACTTTGCTACCGGTAACTTCTTCAATGGCACCTAAAAAATCGATTTTCATAATTTATGAGTTATAAATTGAACAAAATAAAATGCAAATATAACATTTTTTCAAATATTCCTATGCTGATAGAAATGTTTATACAACTGATAGATTTATTGATAGAAATTCTTTTTGGGGTAGCTATTTTTTTGAAAATTTTAGTGTATATTTGCAATACCTAAATTAATTTGTAGAATGTCAATTATAGCATAACATATAAGTAAGATATATGGAGAACAAAAGGCATTGGATAATGTGTCTTTTGAGATAAGCAAAGGTGAAGAATTGGATTTTGCCCAATTCAAAGGAAAAGTGTTGTTAATCGTGATTTTATTAGAAACTAAAAAGGATACCTCAAGGGTATCCTTTTTTTTAGTTGATGGTTTGAAAATCTGATTTTAACAAACCAATAGGTGTTTTGTTGCTAACTTGATGAAAATTGCCATACAATATTCTTCCATCAGCACAATGGATAATAATCTTGATACAATATTTACCATCTTCACCGACAATATGACAAAAACAGGCCTTTTCTTTTTCTATTATCGCTTTTTCTATGCTATTTTCATCAACAACAGCAAAAGGATGGGTATAAAATGATTTTATTTGAGATACATTGTACCCATCGTTGGCTAAATCTTCAAGAGTAAGTAGTAATGTGGAGTTTTTTATTTCATTTTTATCTTTTTGAAGATAGTCTTTAATATTGAGACTTGTAATTTTTTCTGCAGGCAGATTGTTCAATGTATGTTGCATAGCACGCAGTATGCCTCCCAATTTGTATCCATATTCTTCGCTGTCCCCATCTTCGTCTAAAAGTGCTAAAGGAATGGATAACACATCGGTCATTTTGTTTATATCACCACTTTTGTCGCCCAATACCAAGGTTAGAAGATTAACATCTAATTTTTTACCTTGAATATTATATTGCCCTTGAACAAGCATTAAAAAAGAGTTGGCAGGATTTTTACACAAACGTTCATATTGATTCATATCAATAATCTGAAATGGGGTTAATGTCCAATATTTGTTAGCATATTTTTTTATTTGCATATCAAATTCAGACCCCATACCACCTTCAAGTACAATATAGGTAGTGGAATTTTTCAATCGGGTAATAGTTTGTGTGGTGGGCATATTCATTACTTGACTATAAAGTTGCATACAAGTTAGTGTTAATAGAATGGATAAACTGATAGATTTGAAGAATATTTTTTTCATATTATTTATGATTTTATTTTCAAAATGCAAAAATAGTAAAAAAAATAATTATATTTAATTGTAAACAAAAGTGGTATCTTTACAAAATTTTGGGAAATACATATTTATAAAAAAGAACACAACGAAAAAGATACAATGTACACAATGAGGGCAACCAGAATTTATTATTCAACCCAATAAATATGATGTTTACGAGGTTGTTGAAAGAGAATTGTAATATATAGCCACAGAATCAATAGATGATATGGACGTTTTTTTTGTCGTGAGTGTGGAAAAATCTTTAATCAAAAATATTGTTTTTTGAGATATTCAGAAAAAAGTTGTATTTTTGCATTGTAATTTTCATAGACGAAAATTGACTATAATTAAATAGAATTATTAACGAAAATTAGGAAATAAAAGAGAAAGATAATACAATTTAGTTTGTACATCATAGAATAGGAAAAAGCAAAGTAGCTTATCTGGTTATTCTGAAAATTGGACACTTTCGAATTACTTACCAAGATGAAGCAACGGAGTTCCTGCCTCATGGCGTGGAATTTGTTCGTTGTAATTAGGTAAGTAAGGTCGTCCAAACCTCAGAATAACTGATTAAGACAAAAAAGTGCCACGCTTTTTTTATGTGCAAATTTTCATACAATTCACTCGGCACTTAATACAAATAAATAAATTAATTCAAATAATAATTTTTTTTTTAATTTAAAAACCGACGTGCCGATGGGATATAACACGGCAACAAATAATATGAGAAAATTAATGTATAGTTTAAGTGTTGTATTTGTACTTATAGGTATGACAACTATGACTTCTTGCAAACCCGAAAAAAAGATTATTGGCACATGGAAAGTTACTTATTCTAAAGGAATGAATGATGACCTACTAAAAGGAACCCTTTGGACATTTAAAGACAATGGTAAATTTCTTGGTGATATATGGGGCGGCGAGGAGGAGATTAGCTGGAACTATGGTTTTTACAAAAAAGCATTAACCTTATACATCGATTGTATATACTATGATTATAGTAGAGACCGTTATAGATTGAATCTTGATGTTGATAACCTATCAAAAAAAGAGATGTCATTGTCTGGAACAGTGGTGGATATATACTATGATAAAGATGGAAATTTTGTTAATATCGACTCATGGAATGTTCGCTATGAATTAGAAAAGAAGTAATAAAATCTTCAGATATATCATTGCAAATTTGTATAAACCAATGTTCAAAAAAGACAGAACTGGAAAAAGTTCTGTCTTTTTGTTTACAAAAATAAAGGGGAATGTTTGGTATTCCCCTTTGCTATTATGGAAACAATAAATATCAAATTATTTTCCTAAAGTTGCCACCATTACTGCTTTGATGGTATGCAATCTATTTTCAGCCTCATCAAAAACGATAGACATCGGTGATTCAAAAACATCTTCTGTAACTTCTACGCCATCAATTTTGAATTGTTGGTAAACATCTCTTCCGACTTTTGTTTCCAGATTGTGATAAGCAGGCAGGCAGTGCATAAATTTACAATTAGGATTGCCAGTAGCGTTCATCACTTTCATATTTACTTGATAGGGTTTCAGCATTTTGATTCTTTCAGCCCAAACCTCTGCGGGTTCTCCCATAGATACCCAGACATCGGTATAGAGAAAATCGCAACCTTTAACGCCTTTGTTTACATCGTCAGTGATAGTTAGTGTAGCTCCAGTTTCTTTAGCAATTTGTTTACAAGTGTTAATCAATTCTTTGGCAGGTTGTAATTTTTTTGGAGCCACAATTCTGACATCCATACCCATTTTTACACCGCCAACCATCAAAGAATTACCCATATTGTATCTTGCATCGCCTAAATAGGCATACGAGATTTGTTTTAAAGGTTTGTCAGAATGCTCTTGCATGGTAAGGAAATCGGCTAAAATTTGTGTGGGGTGAAATTCGTTGGTTAAGCCATTCCATACAGGTACACCTGCATATTCTGCCAAAGTTAATAGGTACTCAATTTCTTTGGGAGTGAAATCAAGTAATTTCAAAAAATTTCTGTTTCTAAGATTAAAAGACATATCTAATTGTTTATTAAGTTGTTATAAATTTATTTAATTATTTTTGTGCCACAAGTTGGCTTATTTAATTCTCTTGCTTCGGTAATGATACACGTATTGCCCGTTTTTTGTACAAATTGTATGGCTGCTTTGACTTTAGGAGCCATAGACCCTTCTGAAAATTGTCCGTTTTCTAAATATTGTTGTGCTTGGGCTATGGTGAGTGTATCCATTGCTTGTTCGTTTTCTTTACGAAAATTAATGTAAATTTTGGGTACGTCTGTCAAGATGTAAAACTCGTCTGCTTGTACGGTTATGGCGGTTAAAGAAGAGGCTAAATCTTTGTCTATTACCGCTTCAACACCCGACAATAATCCATCGTCTGTGATGCTTATCGGAATGCCTCCACCGCCGATTGCGATAACAATATGCCCCGCTTTTGCCAGCATATTGATAACATCAATATTGACAATTTGCAAAGGTTGTGGTGAAGCAACTACTCTTCGCAAATTGTCAATATTGATGTTATCAATAT
>CALAVA010000050.1 GCA_937892025.1 uncultured Bacteroidales bacterium | reverse complement strand
CAAATACAACTACAAATAAATCAACAGATAATACCAAATCAGTAAAAGGAGTAATTTTTTTGACTTTTGATGATGGACCGTCAAAGAATACGCCTAAAGTGCTTAAAGTTTTAGATGAATATAATGGGGTTGTTCCTCATGATATTGATAGTTTAGTTAAACTTGCTGGTGTTGGAAGAAAAAGTGCAAATGTTATCATGCTTGAGGTCTTTGTGATTGCTGATGGAATTGCTGTCGATACGCATTGCAAAATCCATCACCACAGCGCGCTTGTGGACGTCCAGATATCCTGGCAGATAGACACACAAAGGAGTGGCAATGATGAGCAGGATGATTGCAAACGCAATCAACATGCCGAGCAGAACGTACAAAGTACGTTTTTTCCACATAAAATCGATGAATGCCTTCAGTTTGGGCGACATAAAAAGACAAAATTTAGCGCGAAAATAATGTTTTTTTCCGACTTTTCTTCCCTGTTCGTCCATTTTTGTTCCGCCGTTTTGCTTTTTTCACTTTTTCTAGGTCAGTTTGGTGTTGACAGGTTTTTATTAGGAAAAATAGGTAGTGGTATTTGCAAGCTTATTTTCGGATGGCTTACTCTTGGTATTTGGTGGCTTGTTGATGTCATTAAGGCAAAAGACAACACTAAAAAATTCAATTTTGAAAAAATGACACAAGCCTTAGTGTTGTTATAAACATTAGACAATTTTATGGAGGAAACCAATAGTGTCCAAAATAATTTTGATTTTATTTTATCAACTATTTCTTAGAAAAAACGTTTTGGACACTATTGGTTTGAATCTATATATGAAAACTCCTTTTTTTATTCTCGTTTTTTCAGAAATTTTTTTGTACCTTTGCAAAACCTAAAAAATCACACAGATATGTCAATTATTGCACAAAATATCACCAAAATATATGGAGAGCAAAAGGCTTTAGATAATGTATCTTTTGAGATAAAAAAAGGAGAAGTTGTTGGGTTGTTGGGACCTAATGGAGCAGGCAAATCCACGTTGATGAAAATTATCACTTGTTATCACCCTCAAACATTAGGTAACATGTTAGTTTGTGGCTATGATGTTATGGAGAACGCCTTAGAAATAACCAAAAGAATAGGATATTTACCAGAAAATAATCCCTTGTATTTAGATTTGTATGTACAAGAATATTTAGAATTTGTTGCTGGTGTACATCATGTAAAAAACAAGAAACAAAGAATAGAAGAAATGATAGACTTGACAGGATTGACACCAGAGAGAAAAAAGAAAATAGGCTCTTTATCAAAAGGTTATAAGCAAAGAGTAGGCTTGGCTCAAGCATTGATACATGACCCTGAAGTTTTAGTTTTAGATGAACCTACTTCAGGATTAGACCCCAACCAGTTGGTTGAAATAAGAAATTTAATAAAGACAATCGGTAAAACCAAAACAATATTGATGTCCACGCATATTATGCAGGAGGTGGAAGCGGTTTGCAATCGGGCTATCATCTTGGATAAAGGACATCTCAAAGCCGATGATTCTATCGATAATTTGTTGGCAACGGCAAAAGCCAATAACCTTGAAAGTTTGTTCCACAAACTGACCTCTTATTGATAATTTTATATGGCTTTTGTTTATCCTAAAGTGCTTTGGGGGCTTCTGTTGCTACTTATCCCCATTATTGTTCATCTATTTCAATTTAGACGCTATCGTGTACAATATTTTTCTAACACGCGTTTTTTATCTGCTTTAAACAAGCAAACACATCGGCAGTCGCAATTGAAAAAATTGCTTATATTGTCTTTGCGTATGCTTACCATTATTTGTTTGGTATTGGCTTTTGCCAAACCATATTTGCCTGCACAAAATGACAAAAATGTATCAAAACAAAATATGGTATATATCTATATTGATAATTCGTTTTCAATGGAGAATGAAAGTCAAAATGGAAATTTGTTCAACGAGGCAAAAACACAAGCAAAGGCACTCGTTGATGCTTTTGCTGAAACGGATATGTTTATGTTGCTTACTAATGATATAGAACTTAAACATCAACAAGTTTTTGCCAAGCAGGATATAAAAAAGGAAATAGATGACCTGAAAATATCACCAAGATATAAAACTTTGTCCGAAATTTATGCTTATATGTCGCAAAATGCCCATTCAAATTGCCAACAAGGTTGTTTTTATCTCTTTTCAGATTTTCAAACAACAATGGCAAATTTTGGACAAATAAGACAAGATTCATTGTTTGACGTCTTTCTCGTACCTATGAAAGCAAGTCAAATCAATAATATAAGCATAGATTCTGTGTGGATATTGTCGCCCAATTTGACAATAGGACAGAATATTGATGTTTATTGTAGCATTTCTAATCAAGCAGATAAAGATGTTGAACAAGTACCTATAAAATTGTTCGTGGATAATCGACAAAAAGCCATAACGAGCATGGATATCAAAGCCAATACAACAGTTGTCTGCAAATTAAACCTTACACTTGACTCCAATCAATGGCAAGCGGGTTGCATAAAAATTATGGACAATCTTATCTTGTTTGACAACCAATGTTATTTTTCCTTGTTTGTCAATAATAAAATTCATGTTTTGCATTGTTACAAAGGTAAGGGAAATAAATACATAGAACAATTATTTGCACATGATAGTAGTGTTGTCTTTTCTGAATACAACATTAATGCCATTAATTATCAAGATTTGGCCACTCAGCAATTGTTAATTGTAGATGCCGACAATGATATGTCTGATGGATTTATTCATGAAATGGAGCAATATTTGAACAATGGAGGAAATGTTTTGCTTTTGCCTGTTAATCAATATAATGATAATAAAATCAACAATCGATTGACTATTACGACATGGGGAAATTTGACGGAAGTGTCGAGATAATATTACGATGTCTGAATTATGAAGCCCCCGAAACATGGCGCGATAG
>CALAVA010000049.1 GCA_937892025.1 uncultured Bacteroidales bacterium | reverse complement strand
AAACAAACGAAGGGAAACCTCACGAATGGTGTTTTCTGTGGTGATAATCAACATCAGGTTGGTAATGTTGGTTTGTGGGTTACCTCCTGCAACACCTGTACCTCCTTCGATGTTGTAACCAGTAATCATACCTGTATAAATGGTGGTGTTAGTATCATAGATACGCTCCATATGCCGGGTCAGGAACCAGGCAATAATCAAGGCAATCAGCGGTAAAATGACTAAGTACCAGCGAATGCGATATAAGAATCGAACTAAATATCTAAAAGTATCCATTGTCTATATATGTTGTTTTAAGGTTATTTTTTCTTTTTTGCTTCTTTGATGATAGTAGTTTTATTTCCACTGATTAAATTGCTTTTTTTGCTTTTGGAATTTTCAGATTGATAAAAATTAGGAAAAATGCCTATATCTCAAAAAAAAGAACTATATTTGCAAACTTTATAGAATTATAAAAAATTAAAAGTGAAATTAGGAATAGTATATACATATATAAGTCTTTTGATTTTCTTGCTAATGACTAGTTGTCATCGTACAGAAATAACCTATTATCCATCGGGGAAAATAGCCTCAAAAATCACCTATCATTCCAAAATGATGGACGGAAATGCTTATTGGTATTACGAAAATGGAACACCAAGTGTAGAAGCCGTGTACAAAAAAGGACAACTACATGGAAAAATGCTTCGTTATTATCGAAATGGAAAAATAGAAACAGAATGTTTTTATCAAAATGATACTTTAGAAGGACAATTTCTATCTTATAATGAACAAGGAGTGCTTGGTTTGCAATGTGCGTATGAACATGGTAAAAAAAATGGTGCTTATCGAGAATATTATGATGATGGCTCCAATTATATTGTCGGTTTTTATAATCAAGACCAAATAGATGGTCATTGGACATATTATGATTATGATGGCTACGAAGTAGCACATGCCGATTTCAAAAACGGCAACGGAGTGCTTACATCTTATAAAAATGGAGTGCTTTATACTGAAGTAGAATACAAAAATAGTATTAAGGACGGAAATGAAATCTATTATCTTCCTAATGGTGAAATTGAAAAAATACAAACCTATAAAAATGGACAGATAATTATTGCAAATAATTGATAAACAGAAAAATAACTAATTATGGATTATACTATACAAGATAATTTTGAATTTACGACACTCAAAGAAATAATTATTCAACTTTTGCAAAATACGGGTTATTTAGTTGATTTAAATACAACGGGTATTGCAACAGGTTTTGATAAGGTAGATATTATCACAAAGGGGTTTCAATCAGATGAATTGTGTGTGATAGCTTCTAAACCCGGAAACGGAAAAACTGCTTTTCTTTTGTCGCTATTGTTTAATATCGCTTCAAAATCAGGAAAAACCGTTGGCGTTTTTTCGCCAGAACGCTCGGCAACCAAGATGTTTTATCGCTTAATAGAAAGCGAAACAAGACAATCAGTGAAAAAAATTATGACCCACGATTTGAAAGATTCTGAAAAAGAACAAATCAATTCCATTCTATACGGACTATCCAAAGCAGAAATTTTTGTTGATGACTCTACAATGTTGAAACAAGATGATTTTTCCAGACGATGCAAACAATTGAGAAACAAATATGGGGCAGATATTATTTTTGTCGATGGCTTTGAACTGCTTTCGTGTGGCAATATAACCGATGTAGAACCCAATTTGGCGGAAAGAAAGGCTATACTGAAAGAAATAAAAAACATAGCCCATGAATTGGAAATTCCTTTTGTCGTTTTTTCGCATTTAACCCATTCCTATAAAATGCAAGATACAGAAAATGCTTTGGCAATGACAACCTATGTGGATGAGTATATTTCTGAAATTGCTGATAGTGTTTGTTTGGTACATCGACATATAACAGGTGATAAAGCTGATTTTGTTATTATTAAACATTCAAATATTCAAAAACCAGAACAAATTTCCTTAAAATTTATTGAAGCAATAGATAAATTTGTTGATTTATAGATTATTGTATGATATAATATAAATAATATTAGTTCAGATGAATATTACGGGTATTATTACAACATTAAATGAAGAACAAAATATTGTGGAATGTATTCAATCGTTACAAAAAATTTGTAATGAAATTATTGTTGTAGATTCTTTTAGTACAGATAATACTATTTTTTTAGCCGAACAGTTAGGAGCAAAGGTGTTTAAGCAAACTTATTTGGGTGATGGCATACAAAAGAATTTTGGTTTGCAATTTGCATCTAATAAATGGATATTTAGTTTAGATGCAGATGAACGGATTACCGATGAATTAGCATCTATAATTAATACCTTAGATATAACAAATTCTACATTTGATGCATATGCGGTTGGTCGTCGCAATTATATTGGTAGTAGGTGGATAAAATGTTGTCGGTGGTACCCAGATTATTGTACTCGATTGTATAACAAAGAACGTACGCAATTTACTGATACTAAAGAACACGCTTGTGTTCTATCTAATAATGTTTGTAAACTAAAGGCAGATATTTTGCATTATTCATTTAAAAACATAGGAGAATTATTCGGAAAAAAAGAGCGTGATTATCCTACACGTAGTGCTAAAATTATGTATTGCAAAGGGAAACGAGCCAATGCTTTTACTCCTATAATGCATTTTTGTTCTGCGTTTTTTACAAAATATTTTCTACATGGTGGTGTCTTTGGGGGCGTTGATGGCTTTACTATTTCTATTAGTAGTGCCTGCTCAACATATCAAAAATATGCAAGATTGCTTGAATTTCAGCGAGATGAAAAAGTGCGTCAAACTGAAAATTTTGATAATGTTTGGTAGTTTAACAAAAATTATTCTTTATTCGTGGTCGTTTCTTGGCTTATTTTTCTAAAATTGATAGGTGTAACGCCCATTTCTTTCTTGAACGTAGCATGAAATACTTGCCGATTTTTATAGCCACACATTTCTCCGATAGCCTCTATTTTATAGTTAGAATATTGTTTGTCAGTGAGTAGTTTTATTGATTCTTTGATACGATATTGATTCAATAGAGTTGGAAAGTTTATCTTCAAATGGGTGTTGATAATATGAGATAGGGTGGTCTTGTTGGTACCAATCTGTTTGGCCAAATCATTGATGTTTAAATCTGGATTTAAATAAATATGTTCTTCTTCAAATAATAGTTGAAGTCTTTTTAAAATTTGCTGCTCATTTTCGTCCTTGATGTTTGAAAAAACAACTTCAGGTTTTTGAACCAATTCTATAGGAGCGATGTTTTCATCAAGGTTTTTCCGCAACAAACGTCTGTAGGTCATTTTCGCCTTAATAAACAAACAAGCAAAAACAATAGTCATAATGATAAAAAATGCTAATACAATATAATATATAATCATACAATTGTAATAAAAAATTAAATTTTGATTTTGCAAATATATAAAATATTTTACAATAGATGTGGATTTTTATAAAATATTAGCATCGGCTTATGTGTATAATAATCAACGTGTTATTGCTTTCCGTTTTTGCAAATAATGACAATCTATAGGTTGATTTTTTACAATTGAATTAAAATATGACATTTCCATTAATGAATAAAGCGTATCTTTGCTCTTTAATAATATAAAAGCATATAAAATATGGTAACAAAATCTAAACAAGTACAAGTTTTATTGTTGAGTTGCATGTTAGGAATCTTCAATTTTGTTCAAGCCCAAATAGATGAACAAGCCCCTGCAGAAAAAACACGTAAGGAGCAACGGGCAGAAAAAAATAAGGAAAATTGGCAAAAGTTCAAAGAAAAAGTTTCTTTGAATGGTTGGGTGGATTTTCAGTATACCTACAATTATCAAGAGTTGAATGATGGACAAAACAATCAATCGAATGTTTTTCAAATTCGAAGGGCAAGATTAGATGTTAAAGGAAATCTCAGTCCTACAATATCTTTTAGGTTGCAAGGCGATTTGGCAAATACGCCAAAGTTGATAGATGCTTTTGCTAAGGTGAAATTCTGTAAATACATTGCTTTGCAAGCAGGACAGTTTAAGATACCTTTTAGTATTGAAAATGCTTATTCTCCATTAAATCTTGAATTTGCAGACAATGCACAGGTTATCACTGCTTTGTCTGGCTATTCCGATGTTTCAGGTATATCTTCGTATGCCAACGGAAGAGAAATAGGGGTAATGATTTCGGGAACATTGGCAGAATTTACTCGCAATGAACAAACATTTCCTATTTTGGAATATAGCATTGGTGTTTTTGGAGGTAATGGTATCAATGTAAAAACCGACAATATGCCCAAAGATGTGTCAGGACGGTTGGATTTTCACCCATTTCTTAAAGATTTTGTTTTGTCGGCTTCTGCTTATATCGGTACATACACTATGCAAAATTCAGATGGTCGCAATGGCAAACGAAATCGCTTTGCTGTCGGAGCAGAATATAAAAACAAAAATTTGAAAAATAATAATAATGATTTTTATCAAAAAGATATAGAAGCCAAAAGAAATTCTATTTATTATTCTGCCGGTGTGGATTGGTGGCCGGAAAAACATTTGCGTTTCCAAATCAATTATGTGCTTAAACAGCAACAGCAATACAATGCATTGGGGCATAGCCTTGTAGCAATGCTGTCTGTGAAATTTTAATGTATTAGCGATATAGAAATGTGAACAAACAAATGGTGTCCGATAGGGCATCATTTGTTTGTTATGTTGCACAATAATAAATGTTTAATGTTTATAATTTGAGTTTTTTTTTTACCAATCCTCATAATTTATTTTTTTATTTTATTACATATCCTCACAATTTTTGAGGTTGAGATTGAATTGGATTATCCAATTTTTTATATGTTTGTATGCCATTCCACCAAGTTTCTGGGAAGTGTTATGCGTTTTTTCTCACCTCTTTTTCCAGTGATGAAATAGTTTTTGGCCAATCTTTCATCAAAGTGGGAAACAAAGGCTTCTCGAATTCGTGAGCATTTCTCATTGATGGCGTTTTTGGTAGGGTCAGTTATATCTTCAATACTTTTCTGTTGTGTTGAAATATCTATGCGATTGCTTATTTGCCGATATATTTGACAGAGTTCTTGTCTATAATCGGACAAACATTTAAAATAAATACCATTTTCGTGTTTGAGAAACAAGAAAAATACCGCTTTGGGCAAAGGTGCCATTTCTATTTGCATATTATAATCGGGCAATAGTATTTCATGATTTTCCGAAATTATAACCTTGCTTAATTTATCCTCGCTATTCACTAAATTTTTGAGAATGAAACCACTGATGCCTTTTTGTCGAAGTCTATCTATTTTTTCTTTAACCTCTAATAGTAATTTTTTGCTTTCTTCATCAAAATGTATATCTGCGTATTCTTGTCGTTGTATTTGTTCCTCTAACTGACGTTGGGCTTCTCTTGCCCATGATGGTTGGTCTCTTCTGATGGAAAACCGAACTCTGTCCTCGTCCTCCTCGTCTTTTGGAAATAGCGGAAGCCGATGAATATAAAAATCTAATTGTTCCCAAAACGTTAATAATGATAGGTCTTGTATTTTGTATCTACTAAACTCTAAATTAGAAGAATAACCCCAATATCGCAAAAAACAAGCATCAATGTTTTTGTCTTCTTCAACTAAAAACGATTGAAGGAAATTACTATTCAAATTAGTATTTGCCACCCATT
>CALAVA010000048.1 GCA_937892025.1 uncultured Bacteroidales bacterium | reverse complement strand
ACGAAGACAATATTCAGAGCAATATAGAGGGATTTCCATTCCCCGTCAAGCTCAAAATCAACTGCCCCACAGATTCGTTTCTTTTGAATCAGAACACGATTGTCGAATTGATTGAGCAAGTTTATCAGTTTAGCCGCATCTATTGGAAATCAGTCCGACAGCAGAATCTGCCCGTTACCATCAAATATCCCGAAATGGTTGCTCAAATCGCACCTTATTTCACAAACGGCTGTATTCCAAGCAACATCGGCAAAGACAATCTTTGGTTCTTATAGAAAACCTTCCCCCGCTACAAAACAGAGCAGGTAAAAAGGTATTCCTTCTTCGCTCACTTAGGCATAAAAAAACATGCTTGCAAGGGCAAGGCAAGTGGCTTCAATTTTGTGCAAGCGAGAGCAATGCCGAACTTGTTCGAGCATTGCCGAGCGTGAGTAATTTATCCAACGCTGCTTTACCTGCTCTGTTTTTAGCTTCGTCCACACATAGCCCCCCCTAATAAAGTTGAATAGCAGATGTATAATAATTGCACTAAATATCAGGTGATTATATGTTGCATTTTGTTCTCTGTTTAGTCAATGTGAAGTTTTTACGTGATTTTTTCACGCAATATAAAGAAAAAAAGTTGTATCTTTGCAGCCGTGTTCAAACATATTATGTTATGCTGTTAAGAGTTTCATTTCAAAACATTTTGTCGTTTTACAGACGGTCGGATTTTGATATGTTTCCGAATCCAAAACGAGAAATATTTCCCAATCACATAAATGAGACTGGGCAAATTCCTCTTTTGAAACATACTTTGATATATGGAGCCAACGGAGCTGGGAAATCAAACTTTGTAAAAGTTTTGCAGTTCCTGAAATCGTTTGTGATTGATGGCAACTTTCTTGATAAGATTGACTTGAAAGACTTCTTTTTTCAATTAGTCAAAACAAACAAAGAATCGATAAAGATTGAGATTGAATTTTTCACCAGTGAGAAATACTATATCTATGGTGTTGAAATTCAACATTCTCAAAAGAATACAATCAACGAATACCTTCGCTTGTCTGGAATTGGAGAAAAAGATGATGAGACAATATTTGAGAGAAAAGGCAACAACGTTTCACCGTCAACGGACAGCAAACTGTCAGAGCAGCTTTTGAAGAAAAATCAGAAATCTTCCATTATTTGTCTGAACAAACAATATCCAGTCATAAACGATGACAATCTGTCAAAAGTATATAACTGGTTTAGGAACGAGTTGAAAATTGTGACTATCAATACCCAAACGCCATTTTTGATAGATATGATGTCGAAAAACAAGCAGTTGCTTGACTTTGCCAACAAGCTTTTGTCGAACCTGAATATTACAGAGTCGCTTAAGGTGAGTGAAACACCCATTGACAAGTGGATGTCGGACAAAAAGAACAAGAACGAGATTCAGCAAATTCTTCAACGAACATCAATAACAGACCATTCGGGCGTATCGGCATTTTCAAACAACCGTAACAACTTCAATATAACAATGAAGAATGGCGAACAGATTGTTCAGGAATTTATGTTCGAGCAATTTGGCATCGATGGTTATAAAAAGAAAATGAGCATTACGACACAGTCGGATGGAACGGTCAGGCTGCTGACGCTTATTCCTGCCCTTTACGAAGCGAGCAAAGGCAATGTGATTGTTGTAGATGAAGTAGAAAACAGTATGCATCCGATGCTCATCTATCAACTGTTGAAATACTTTTTCAATAGTGAATCGAAAGGGCAATTGATATGCACCACGCATCTCACTATGCTACAAGACCAGCAGGAACTTGTTCGTCCTGATGAGTTGTGGATGGTTGAGAAAGAAAATGGCAACTCGGTGATGCGTTCATTCAACGACTACAAGATTCACAACACGATGAACATTCGGAAAGGATACGAAGAAGGGCGTTATGGCGGTGTGCCACGTATATCAAACATTGAATAATGGCAGCAGACAGACACTATCAGAAGGGCAATCCCGAAATTGAACCGTTGGAGGGTGTTGTGACAAAAGGCGATGTCGCAACATTCAACAGTGCAGAGAGTGTGTCTGTGCCAAAATCAAAATATACAAAACCAGAAGCATTTAAGATTCCACAAGCGTTGTTCGTCATTTATTCTGGCGGTAAGGAAAGGGAAAAAGACTATTTCCGGCTGATTGACCGAAATTCAGACCTTTTCCCATTCGTAAGAATAGCATTCCATGCCGAACCTAACTTTGACGAGGGAGGCAAACCGTCGATTGTCAGATTTGCAACGGAGAAAACAAAGGAATATCAAGAGTCTGCAAGCGATGAAAACACAGACCACTACTTCCTGATTACCGATGTTGACCATTTTGAACAGTTTTTGCCAGCAATGCAACAAGAATGTAATGCAAGCGATATAGAATTGATTATCAGTAATTCTTGCTTTGAAGTGTGGCTATATTATGCAGAAAAATCTGATCGTTGCGAAGGTTTTGAAATACCACAAAACACATTGGAAATCAGTTCTGCCTTCAAAACATGGGCAAACACTCAAATAAAAGGTGGACTGAAACCGACAAAAGCCATCTTCAACATTGAGCAGAACATAGCCAATGCGGAGAACAACTACGAGGAAGAAAACGGCTTCCCGACTTTGTTTTCAACGCAGATGTTTCGGTTGGCAGAACAGATGAAGCCGTATGTAAACGAGGGTTTGGAGCAACTAAGAAGTGAAATTGAACGTAGAAGAATTGAACATAAATAATTGTGTAATTAAACGAGATAAAATATTGGAATAAAGTAAAATAAACATAGTATTAAACATAGCATTGGCTATCGTTCGGATTTGTCAGGAATGTGAGAAGTTTCTAACAACAAATACACCAAAAGAAGTTAGCGGATGCCACGCCTTAAGCGTGGGTCTGACTTTGGTGTATGGGCATTCTTCTCACAGCCTCTGACAAAAAGTTAAGATTCACGCTTAATTTATGTCTGAATGGTTGCCCGCTACTAAAAACGATTTACAAAAATGGAAAGTTTACAATTTTCACACAGAGAAATGGCGGCAATTATCGCATTAGCAAAAGCAATGGCACTTGCCGATGGAAATCTTGACAAAAGAGAAGTCTCGATGATGTCAAAAGAAGCTCTTCGCTTTGGTATTGCACCAAAAGACTTCATGAATCTGCTACAGAAATCAGATGGTATGGAACCAGAAGAAACTTTTGCTGTGATTGCAGTAATGAACGATGCTCAAAAGCGTTATGTGACAGCTTATTTAGGAACTATGATGGCAGTAGATGGTGATATTGACGATGCAGAAATGAAACTCTGGAATTTTGTTTCGCTCATCTGCAAATTACCTACTATGAATATTATTGACGCTATTGCTTATATGCATAGTTCACAAGATGACGATGATGAAAACGATTTCTTGCAAGATTTGATAAGTGGGAGCAATCGTCCTTCCGAAGGCTCTTTTGTCTTCCATTCCAACACTCATCAGCGATACGAAAATAATTGTTCTGTGAGAGGTGAACAAAGCTGCAACCGAGATGTTGTAATTGAAAAGAACATTTCGGGTGGTATAGGATATTCCGTTACCGTAAATAATCCAGATGCCACTGGCGGATGGGGAGCGACACCAATGGGTACAAAGCCTATGAAAGTAATCTCTGCATCTGACGATGAAATAGAATTGCGTGGCTATGGATATGACAAATTTGCTTATGAAACATTAGGATCGCCAATGAGCGATGCAACTTTTGAGAATTATGGCATGACTATCTATCATGATGGACAAGAAATAACACACTGTGTACTGCACATGATAGAACGAAATGTGGATATTGATTACTATGTCAAATAATTAGTTTAGAAAACAATGGAAATAAATTCAGTAACAACCATTTGCCTTGTCGTTATCGGTGTTGTCTTTCTCGCATCGTTGGTTTATACTTTGTATGCACGGAAAAATCAAAAACTTTTCAAAAACAGGCGTATAATCGACTCATTACCAAACATTGTATCGGCTCTGGGTGTGATTGGCACATTTCTTGGAATTACTCTCGGTTTAGTCGATTTCAATCCTTCTCCAGATAAGATTGACGCAAGTATTTCAACGCTTCTTGGAGGTTTGAAGACCGCATTTTTTACATCACTTGCTGGCATGGTAGGTTCGCTGATCCTACGTTTTTTCGTAACAGACAAAGTATTTGACAAGGAAGAAGAAGGCATTTCTTCTGCGGAACAGGCATCTCTTAACATTTGCAAAGAAATACAACGAATGAGTCAGCAAATGATTACTGCCATACAAAGTAGTTCAGCATCACAAACTCAGATGCTGAATGAAATTACAGCCATAAAAAGCTCTCAGGTTACTTTTTTTAATAGTGTTCAATCGCAACTCGAGAAAATGAATACTGAAAGCATTGAGGCGATGAACACCAATTTTGAAACTTTAGTACTGCTCAATAGAAATCAAGACACAAACATTGACAACATAAAAACCACCATTGGCGAGATAAATGGCAATGTTTCTGGAATACTCGATATAGAAAGTTCAACCTCATCAATCCATCAAGAGCAATTGGACGAAACGAAGAAATATAGTGAGGTGTTGAGGACTGAAGTTGATGAGATTGAAACCAAGATGACTGAAACAAACAAACTTCTTACTGCCAAATTTGATGAATTTTCTGAACTGCTTCAAAAGAGCAACACAGAAGCTCTTGTTGAAGTGATGAAGAAAGTAACCGAAGAGTTCCAAAAACAAATGAATGAATTGATTAGCAAACTTGTACAAGAAAACTTCGACCAATTGAACAAATCTGTTGAGAAACTGAATGTTTGGCAACAAGAGAACAAAGAGATGATTTCGCAACTGACTGCACAATACAAACAAATGGCGACTGAGTTTGAAAGCACGTCGGAACATCTCACCGTTGTTGCCAACGACACTAAACTTCTTGTAAGTGACGGCGGAAAACTATCTAAGTTGATAGAACAACTCAACAAAGTGATGATTGACGACAAGAAATTCATTGAGATTGCAACAAAACTTGAACAATCGGCATCTCTTACAAAAGACAGCATTGCAAAGTTCGACCAATCGAACAAATCACTTGACAGCTGGATTCAAAAGCACAAGTCGTTTGTTGAGGAGGTTGAAAAACTCATTGCCAAACTCGAAGAACTGGATAAGATGCGTGACTACAACGAGCAATTCTGGAAGGATACTAAAAAAGGCATGAATGAAGGAATTGGCATAATCAAACAAGGTGCAGAATCGCTTAACAATCAACTCACAAATCTTGACCGACAATTCTACGCACGATTAAGCACAACTTTAGGAGAATTAGATGCTTGTATTCAAGCAATGGTAAATGGGAATTAATTGTAAGGTGTTATGAAACATAATGTTTGGATGTCGGTTTCCGACCTTATGACAGGTCTGATGGTTATTTTCCTGTTTATTGCAATTTCTTACATACGCAAAGTTCAGGAAAACCAGACAGTGCTGACTGACTATGTGGAAACCAAAACTCAATTACACGATAAACTTGTAAAAGAATTTGAAGGCGATACAAATCGTTGGCAAATGACCATCGGCAAAGATTTGTCAATGCGATTCAACAATCCACAGGTGCTTTTTGCTTCTGGCAAAGCTGACTTGACACCTCAATTTCAACAGATATTAGACGAATTTCTCCCCAAATATTTTCACATTCTCTTGAATGATAGTTTACGTTCCAAAATTGTAGAAATTCGTATTGAAGGACACACCGACAATGTACCTGCACCACAGTTCGACCCCGATGCATACCTTGCCAATGTAATTCTCTCACAACAACGCTCTTTGAGTGTTTTGAGATATTTTCGTTCAATGCCAGTTTTTGACACATATACCACAGAAGAGAAAAAATTATTGGAATATTGGTTCACGGCCAATGGCTTGTCATACGGCAAATCTGTTGATAGAAATGGCAATTACACAATAGAATCAAACCTACCAATAGATAAGGATCGTTCCCGTCGTGTTGAATTTCGTATTGTAACTTCAGGCGAAGAAGTGCTTGAAAACTTTGTAAATGGACTAAATTAGATAATGACATGGAAGAAGAACCGATATGCAATTTTCAAGGATTGAAAGATTTGCTCACAAGCAAGGGCTACCATATTGGCAAAGCAGAACCTTGGCGTAAAATCGATAGCGAAGAGGTCAGCCTTCATGAAGGAAATCTTGAGTTTTCGGATGATGGGATTTTCTTAGTTGACGAAGATGGTGTAAAACGACAGGTTTATCTGTACAAGCGTAAATATCGTTTGGAAAGATACGGAAAACCTCGCTTCCATATTTGCAAATGTGAGACAATACAAAAGTTTTTATCAGGAAGGGATATACCAGAATATCGTCGTGCCAACACTTCCTCTGTAAAAGTTTTAGATTGGGATAATGATGATGATGAAGTTGAAGTGTCTGATTTGCCACTCTGTAAAAATTGTGCAGCAATAATTTACGATGACAGAGATTACAACATGGATTCTTCTGAGTTTGCTAAAATTCTGCGTAATGCAGCTTCAGCAGAAGAAGAACAACCAACGGATACAGAAGTCAATCCTCGAACAGGATATACAAAAGATTGGCAGGAAATAAGTTCGGCATTCAGAGAAAAGCATAATTATACTTGTGAGAAGTGCGGAGTTCAAGTGTCGCCTTTTGAATCAGAATTTATGCATGTTCATCATGTGAATAAAAACAAGACTGACAACCGAGAGAGTAATCTTCAATGTCTTTGCATCAAATGCCATTCAGAAGTAGATCCAACGCACATTCATAATTTTTCGTCTAAAAGCCAGAGACTATTGATAAAATTGTTTAAAGAAAAATATGGAAGTTGATAACATTCGAATTATTCAAGTTGGAAGGGCATCAGTTACATGCGTGGTCATGCGCAGAGTGTCCGCAATCCTCGCACCGAGGGACAAATGGAGCAACGCAGTAAATTCTCGCTTACGCTCGATTTCCTGAAACCCATCACTGCCTACGTCCGCACAGGCTACAAGACCTACGCCAACAAGCAGACGGCTTTCAACGCCGCAATGTCGTACATTGTGAAGAATGCCGTCAGCGGTGCATTCCCAAACTATGCACTCGACTACTCGCTTGCTCTCGTGTCTCGTGGCAATCTCACGCAACCATTGAACGCCAATGCCACAATGTCGGCTGGCAAAACCACCATCTCATGGACCGACAACAGCGGACAGGGTGATGCCCAAGCCACCGATGTGGCGATGCCGTTGGCATTCAACACCGACAAAGGCGAAGCCGTGTTCAGCACCTCCGCAGCCACCCGTGCCGACCAGTCCGCCGAACTCACCTTTCCAGCCGATTGGGCAGGCGACACCGTTGAAATCTACCTCGGTTTCATTTCTGCCGATGGCATCAACGTTGCCAACTCGTTCTACTTGGGCAGTCATTCAGTAGTCTAACCGCATTTGCGGATTATCTGTTTTATAGAAACAACTCTCGTTCGGCATAACCAAAACAAGTTTTGTTTCTGCTCTCACTTAACCGTTGTTTTCTTGCAAAGAACCGCCTCAAAAGGGCGGTTTTCTTTTTACTTCGCATCGTCTGAACAAGTAACAAAAAAGCCATCTTTACAGGTGGCTTTTCTTATTGTTGTTACTCAAAATTTATATCCAAAATTGTTGCTATTATGTTACTTGTTACCAATTATAAAAATATAGTAAATTGAATATTAATAGAATAAGCACTATTAAAGCATAGCAAACGCTATGATTTATAATATGTTAATCTTATTCTATTTCAACAGATTACTACTTTAAATTTTGCAATGCAAAGATACTAAAAATCTTGCTATAAGAATGACAATTCAACATAAAGATATCATTTATCACCATATCAAAATAAGATGCCCTATATTTTAAGGGTACTTGTAAGGTGAGAGTGGCTTTTTTCTTCCTTTGCTGGGGGATAACGTCTTTTTTTAGTCTCGTTTTTTCAAAAAGTTGCGGTTTCTTTTATGGAATTTAGCTATGCAGTTTTTTCGTGCAAACTATTTCTACTTATTTCTGTAAATAAAATTCAACATTGATTCGTATATTTTTTTCCAATTATTGTCTTTGCTTGGGGCAAAACTCTGTTGGTGAAACAATGACACAAAAGTGCCATTATAATTTTGTGTTTCTTGTATGGCTTTGCAAAGTTGTTCTATAACTATAATTTCATTTTCCATTTTTAGCAATTGATTTTCCATGCAAAATAGTGGATAAATTCTTAAAGAAGTTTGTTTGTTTGTTTCTAAATCAAAAAACAAAAAAGAAGAACACGTAGACGCTCTCCAGCCTAATACAGAGGCATACCCCATTGAGAAATCAAATTTTATATTATTTATTATCAGGTTGTTATAACTTTGTGGTAGTTTAAAATGCAAATAATGAAATCTATTTTGGACAACTATTTGTTGACTAAATTTTTGCAAAATATCTATTTCTTGTTTTTGTATATCTTTGTTATCAAAACTTTGAAAAGAGGCATGCCATCCTATTTGATTTTGTTGTGCAGTTTTTAAAATAATTTGTTGAAAATCTGTGTTTTTTATAGATGTGTTTTTGTCGTATTTACTGCGTTTTTGAGCGACTAAAAAGAAAAAAATGGCTTGTAGGTCATATCTTTTATGAAGTGTTTCTAAATAATCAAAATTATCGTATGGGTCTTGTTTGTTTGCCCAAAGCACTTTAAATCGATGTATAATTCCCTGAAAATCTAATCGTAAAAATTGTTTTACAAGTCCTGCTATTGACAGCCAAAAGCCTTTGTTTTTGTAGCAATAGGCTATATCAATATCGTATGTAGGAATAAATTCAAATTTAGGTAGATGAATGTTCAATTGAGGGAAAACGGATAACAATTTTTCTTTCAATATATATATCCATCTGTCAACCATTGCTTTATCTAAACAATTTTGCGAAAAAGCCCAACTATTTTCCGGAGAAAACCGACCTATCGTATCAGTAGTTTCTTGTACATATTCTTCATAACGACTTAAGCAATAAAAACAAGCCGCAAAAACATCAAATCCTAAAAAGTCAGGTGTTGTACTTTTAAATAAAATCTTATTCCCTTGTATTTCATCTATTTGTATGTTTTGAATATGAATATCTTGTTCAAACAACAATGACTTTGCTTCAATAAAAGGCACATTTGTAAAAGCAGTTCCGTAAGCTATTTTTATACCTTTATACGCTTGAAAATCTGATTTATTTGTACATAGTTCAAATTCCACGCCTAATCTTTCTGAAAAGATATGCCGAAAAATATATTTCAGTCTTTCTGTTTGTTGCGGAACAAAAACAAGCAACATCACTGATTATTTTGAAGATATAATTGACAAAAATGCCACAGAACAACACCTGCACTTACCGCAATATTCAAAGAATGTTTGGTGCCAAATTGGGGAATTTCAATACTCTTTTCACATTTATCAATTACGTTTTGTTCTACTCCATGTACTTCATTTCCAAAAATAAGGGCAATTTTAGTTTGTCCATCCCATTGCACATGATGTAAAAGAAGACTATCTGTAGTTTGTTCTACGGAGAACAACTGATATTTTTCTTTTTGAAGCCAATCAATAGCCTCTAATGTGTTTGTGAAATATGCCCAATCAACAGATTGTGTTGCTCCTAATGCTGTTTTTTCAATATCTTTATGTGGAGGTTGTGCTGTAATGCCACAAAGAAAAATTTTTTCTATTTTAAAAGCGTCTGCCGTTCTGAAAACAGAACCGATATTATTCATACTACGAATATTGTCCAAAACAACCACAAGTGGAAGTTTTTTTGTCTGTTTAAATTCTTCAACAGACAGTCGCCCTAATTCTTCCATAGACAATTTTTTCATCATTCTTTTGTTTCTTGTTGGTCTTGTGTAGGATTCCCCTCCAAATTTTTTGTTAAAGTTTTTACAAAATTGTTGTTTTCAAAAAGTTCGCTTGCTATGATTCTGATAATAGAATAAGCCGGTATTCCCAACATCATACCCGGAACTCCCGCAATTGTCCCAGAAACTAATATCACTAAAAATATTTCTAACGGATGGGCACTGACTGTACGGGAGGCAATATATGGTTGTAGAAAAAAATTATCCAACAAACGACAAAAAATAAAGGTTCCAACCACTTTTAGTATAATTATACCTATAAAAACCTCTGTATTAAGCATATATGCTCCTATGATGGCAAATATACAACCCAAAACACAAGCGATTATTGAACCTAAATAAGGAATTATCACCAATAACCCTCCTAAAACAGAAATTAACAATGCGTTTTCTATCCGTAAGATACTTAATAAAATAAACTCCAAGACTCCCATTATCACCACTTCAACAGCAAGACCTGTGAAATAGTTTGATAATAATTTTTGTGAACGATTCAATATATGAGAAGTTTTTCTTTGAAAACGATTGGGCATCATATTAATGATATTGTATTGCATTTTCGGAATATCCTTTAAAAAGAAAAAAGAGATAAACAAGATAGAAAAAATCCCTAAAAATAAATCTCCAATAAATTGAAACACATTGCTAAACAAGGTTGAAATGTTTAAAGTTTTTATTTTTTCAACCACAGTGTCTATAACGATTTCTTCTAAACTTTCGTTTTCTGCCAAAATGCCAACATTCTGCAATCCGTTGTCAATATTTTGCAAATGTTCATTATACGTATTTTTGAAAGCATCTACATCAACATTGGCAATGACGTTTATCTGCCGATGAATAGGAGGAATAACCACAAAGAAAACTAATGTAATAAAACCAATAATAACGATTAAAGCCAATAAACTTGAAGGGACATTGCCCATTTGCTTATTGCGAATTTTTATTTTCTGTAACAATTGTTTTATTGGGGTTGCCAATAGGGTAATAATGACAGAAATTATAATATAAATGGTGATAGATGAAAAATACCATGCCAAAAATATTAACAAGGCTATAATTAAAAGTGCTGATATTGTTCCGATAAATTTGGATTGCGTTTGTTTGTTCATAAGCAATTAATTTAAACGGTTCAAGCCATCTATTGCCAATTGATAATGGTCATTAAGTTTTAGACAATACATAAAATCTTGTCGAGCCTTATCTGTTTCGTTTAGCATTTCAGAACAGAGTCCACGATTGTATATGGCTTCAATATAAGATTCATCTTCTTCTATTGCTTTGGAGAAAAAGACAAAACCCTCTTCGTATTTTCTTTGTGCCAAATATATCCAACCCATATTATGCAGTGCCAATTTGTTATGACCATCATTTTGTAAAATCATCTTATAGATTTCCAAGGCTTTGTCATAGTCTTCGGTTTCTTGATAAAACATTGCTTTATTGTATAAGGCTTGAAAATCATTGGGCTTACAATTTAAGGCGTTGTTATAGTAATCAACAGCCAAGGCATTAAGACGACTTTGATACAAAATACCTAATTCCATATAGGCATCATAATAGTCTGAGTTTTGTTCTGTTGCTTTTAGATAATTGCTGATAGCCATAGTCGTATCGCCTTTTTCTCGAAAAATCCAACCTAAAAGAAAATAGGCTTTAGGATTATAATCATTTAGTTTTAATGTTTGTTCTACAAACTTTTGGGACAAATCATAACGTTTGAGCAAAAAATGAAGTTCTGCTAATTTTAGTGAGGCTTCTTCATTTTTAGGATTGATAGACAATGCTTTTTCTAAGGCGTCTTCAGATAAATCAACGTTGGTTTGAGCAAAATAAACATCTGATAATGTCAAAAAATAATTCTCATTGGTGGAATCCAAGTTTATTGCTTTGGAAATAGCATTTAACGCACTGTCAAGTTGCTGATTTTTAATAAAATATAAGGCTAAATTGTTGAAAAGTTCAGGATTTTTAGCATCTTTATTTATTTTTTCATACAAATCAATCAATTCTTGTGGTGTATTAGCATCATATTTTTGTTGTGTTTGCCTATGACAACAGATACAACAAAAGACAACAAAAACCAAGCAAAGATTTACAATTTTTTGCATTTATACTTGTGGTTCTGGTTTAACGTTTTTGGCAAGCAGGGCTTCTTTTATTTTAGTTTCAAGTTCTTCTGCCAATTCAGGATTGTCTTCTATAATTTGTTTTACCGCTTCACGACCTTGTCCGAGTTTGGTTTCACCATAAGAAAACCAAGATCCACTTTTCTTTATGATATTGTATTCTACGCCCAAATCGACAATTTCGCCACTTTTGGAAATGCCTTTGCCGTACATAATATCAAATTCTGCTGTACGGAAAGGAGGTGCTACTTTGTTTTTTACAACCTTTACTTTTACATGATTACCAATAACTTCATCGCCTTCTTTTATTTGAGTTTGTCTGCGTATGTCTATACGGACAGAAGAATAGAATTTGAGAGCATTGCCACCTGTTGTTGTTTCGGGATTACCAAACATAATACCGATTTTTTCTCGCAACTGATTAATAAAAATGCAACAACAATTGGTTTTGCTTATGGTAGCCGTAAGTTTTCGGAGTGCTTGGGACATCAAACGGGCCTGCAAGCCCATTTTAGAATCGCCCATTTCTCCTTCTATTTCGCTTTTGGGTGTCAAAGCCGCAACAGAATCTATTACAATAATGTCTATTGCTCCAGAACGAATAAGATTATCGGCAATTTCTAAGGCTTGTTCACCATTGTCGGGTTGGGAAATCAACAAATTTTGAATATCTACACCTAATTTTTCTGCATAAAAACGATCAAAAGCGTGTTCGGCATCTATAAAAGCGGCAATTCCACCATTCTTTTGGGATTCTGCTATGGCATGAATAGCCAAGGTGGTTTTCCCTGAAGATTCCGGTCCAAAGATTTCTATGATACGACCTTTTGGAAAACCATTGACTCCCAGTGCTATATCTAAACCTAAAGACCCTGTTGAAATGACATCCATTTTTTCTATTTCTGTATCGCCCATCTTCATGATAGAGCCTTTTCCGTAGAGTTTTTCCAAGCGTTCTAATGTGGAATTTAATACCTTTAATTTTTCTGAATTATCGTTTTTTGCTTCTTTTGCCATCTTTTTTCTTTTATATTTAATCTTGGTTTAACAAACTTTTTGGCAAAGATACATAAATTTTTTGAGAAAAAGATAAGATGATTACAAAAACGACAATTTTATTTTTAAGGTGATTTCTATAAATAGTGATTGGAAAGATATTTTGTTTTTAGGGCAGAAAGTATTAGAAATCTATTTCAGCAAAAACAAATATGTCAAAACGGTCGACAAAATACCTGTTAGCATAATGCCTTTTGTTATTAGACTGGAATTATGGCAGTTTTTGCTGTTTTTGATTTTGAAAATTTCATATAAAAGCAAACAACAAGGCAAAACAATGGCGATTCCAACATAAGTAGCAAAGATAAATTTTTGATACAGAACCAATAGAATTGTAGTGATAATCAATATGATAGTAACGATTGCCGTTAGCCAGAGAACAATTTTTTTTGTTTTTTTGATACCATATACAACAGCGATGGTTCTACAATGAGCATGGGCATCTCCACGTACATCTTCCATCGTTTTTATTAACTCTCTAATCAGGGAAAGCAAAAAGGCAAAGCCTCCATAAATAGACATCAGCAAACACAAATCTTGAATCATAGTTGCATTTGTTCCTTTATACATGTTGATAGGAATAAGAAATGGCAGAATGACCACCAATGCACTCAATGTTGCTATGAGCAGATTTCCAAGAAAGATTGTTTTTTTCCAAAAAGTAGAATATTGCCATAACGATATGGTTGTTAGCATAAAACATAAAAACAGCCAAGGTATATTTTCTCCATAACTTGGGACAATAGCCAACAGAAGCCCTATACTTGTAACAATATAATAAATGATAATGCCTGTGTGGTAAGAAAAGTTTTGTCCGATGGCTTTGTGCTTTTTTTTGTTTACGGCATCAGAAATTCTATCCATGCAATCATTTACACAATTGCCTCCTGCTGCAATGAAAACAATGCTCAAAACGAAACATATCCATTCTAAGGTTGAAAAACAATTATTATAAGCATTATTGTTTAAAATAGGTAAGACCAAAAAATATTGTAACAAATACAATGTCAATAAGATGATAAGTAGATTGTTGACACGGAAAAGATGCCACAATGTTGCACAAGAGTTCAAAAATTTTGTCATTGTTTGTTTAAATCCCAAATAATAGGTTCAAGATTTTGTTTTATAAGTATTTCATTTGTTTTTGAAAAATGTTTGCAGCCAAAAAATCCTCTTGTGGCCGATAATGGGGAGGGGTGAACAGTTTTAAGAACATAGTGTTTGTTTGTATCAATAAGATGTTCTTTGTTTTGAGCATATTTTCCCCAAAGCAGAAAAACAACTCCTTGTTTTTTGTCGGAAATGCTTTTGATGACAAAATCAGTAAATTCTTCCCAGCCTTTATTTTGATGTGAGCCAGCCTCATGTGCTCTTACGGTGAGTGTTGCATTGAGTAGCAAGACACCTTGTTTTGCCCAAAATTCCAGATTGCCACTTTTGGGCATAGAACAACCTATGTCGTTTGAAAGTTCTTTGAAAATATTTATCAGAGATTTAGGAAAAGGAATGCCATCTGGAACAGAAAAACACAATCCATGTGCTTGTCCTATGCCATGATAAGGGTCTTGCCCTAATAAAACAACTTTGACCTTGTCAAAAGGGGTTAGTTTAAAAGCATTGAAAATTAAATTATTAGGAGGAAAAACAAGAGCCTTTTCCTTTTCTTCCAACAAAAATTGTTTCAAGGCAAAGAATGTCGGGGTTTGAAAGGCAGGCATAAGAATTTTTTTCCATGAAGGTTCTATTTTTGGATTTATGGTTTCCATTGCCGTTGTTGCAGGAATATTTATATCGGGCAACATTACTCTTGTTAGTGCCATAACTTTAAGCGCAAGCTCAAAACTGTCATTTTTGCAATCTTTTAAAGGGGTATCTTTGTGAGCTATAAAAGGCCCTATTCCTACCATATCAGCATTTAGTTCTTTAAAAAATAAAATATCATCAGCTAAAGACTCTATTGTTTGTTCGGGTAATCCTACAAGGCAGCCTGTTCCAACCTCATAACCTAATGATTTAATGTTATACAGGCAATTTACACGGTTATCAAAATCAGCGCTCGGGTGCATTTTTTTATAGAGTTTTTTGTCTGTTGTTTCTATTCTAAGTAAGTATCTGTCCGCCCCCTCTTTTTTAAATGCTTTATATTCATCAAATTCGCGCTCACCAATGCTTAAAGTTAAAGCTACATCAAGCTTTTTAATGTTTCTGACGATTTTACACATTTTATCCGCATCATAAAAATCATCTTCGCCCGATTGCAAAACCAACGTTTTAAAACCCATATTGACGGCATTTTGCGCCGTCTGCAAAAGTTCATCTTCTTGCATATGATAACGCTTCAATTGATGGTTATCACGTTGTAAACCGCAATATTGGCAATTGTTGCGGCAGATGTTGGAAAATTCGATTAAACCGCGCAGATGAACTTCATCGCCGACATATTGATGGCGCACTTTATCGGCTCGCTGCAACAAAAAAGCTTCATTTGTTTCATCAACAAGCCAAGCAATAATTTCATCTTTAGTATATTCAACCATCATGAAAAAACAAACTAGCACAGCAATTTTTTTTTGCAACAAAAAAGTTTGAGCCGCCGGATGGGTGGATTCGGCGGTTGAGGCGGGCGGCAACGCTAAAAAAAATTATTGGAATTTAACCGTTAATGTTGGCAGAGATTTTGAAAGGAGTGATGGCGGTTGATTGTGTGAAATTGATTGTCGCGTCCTGACTATCGGGACATCTAAATTTATCTGATGCCACTTCGGAGTTATCTCCTTAAAACTTTTCAAAACTTTCGCTGATAACGCCGCTCACAAAAAAGTCGGCGGCGTTGATGAGTGAAAACAAAAATGCTCAGGAAAGAAGGTGAAATTTATGGAAAACAAATTGCAGATTTTAACCGTTGCCAATGTTCGAGGTTATGAAAAAGACGGTACGGCTTACTTAAATCTTGAGGACGTGTCTCGCGGTCTTGGTTTTACGACCGTTGCCGCAAGTGGCAATGTTGTAGTTCGTTGGAACACGGTTCATAAATATTTAATGGATTTCGGCGTTGCAACTTCCTGCAACGGAGATTATCAGGCAAATTGTCCTGAATTTATTCCTGAAAATATTTTTTACCGGTTGGCGATGAAGGCGAAAAACGAGGTCGCAGAAAAGTTTCAAATTTTGGTTGCTGATGAAATTCTTCCTGCAATCAGAAAGCACGGAGTTTACGCGACGAAAGATTTTGCAAAACAGGCAATTTCAAATCCTGCGTGGGCGATTGAAATTTTGACGGCACTTCAGCAGGAACGCGAAGAAAAAGAACGCCTGCAGGAAATCGTCGAAGTTCAATCCGTGCAGATTGCGGAGATGAAACCGAAGGCGAGCTATTACGACTTGATTCTGCAGAGCAAAGAGGCAATTCCTGTGAGCGTTATCGCGAAAGATTACGGACTTTCCGGCAAGGCAATGAATCAGCTTTTGCATCAGCTTAAGATTCAATATCCTTGCGGCGGAACGTGGCTTGTGTATCAAGATTTCGCCGCTCAAGGATACACCGTGACAAAAACGATTCAGATTAGCGACGGATTTTTCAAAACGCACACGAACTGGACGCAAAAAGGCAGATTGTTCTTGTACGAAATCTTGAAACGTCACGGACATTTGCCGCTGATTGAGCAAGTCGAAGAGTAAATTCAAGGATTTTTTGAAAGGAGTGGTGCGTATGCTTGCGTGAAATCGTCTTTGAAAATTGAATATGGAGAGGTGAATCGATATGAGTTTCTTCGATAACTGGAAAGAATTTCTGATTCGCGCTGAAAGACAAAAACTTTCTACTGCCAGTCAAGCCGCGTTTTACTGGATTGTCGCCAAATTTAACGCGGCACATTGGGCGGATGAAATCGAGCTTTCGGACAACGAATTGATGAGGCTTACCCGCATTCGGAGTACCAAAACGATTGCAGATGCTAAAAGCCGTTTGAAGTTGGCAGGATTGATTGACTTCAAGACGAGCAAGTATTACGGCACGACCTACAAACTTGTACAGTTAGCGTCAACTTCTTGGAATGACCCACAGGACACCATTCAAAGTACTAATCAGGACACCATTCAAGGTAAAGTACAGAGTGAAGTAGCTGGGGCGGTTTCCTATACCCACGCGCGCGAAGACGTTAAGACAAAGACAGAAGACTTTATGACGACGACGACGACAACGCGGGCGCGAGCGAGCGAAGGCACGGACGGCGTGAGAGAATCCGTAGAAACCACGCCTGAGATTGAGGTCGAGCAAAAACCAACGGCAAAAGTGAGCCATTCGGTGCGGCATCGCTGGATACAGGCGACTTGGCATAATCCGACGGAATTGGACGAAGAAGGGCTGGCGGCGTTGGAAAAAGAGTTCGGTTCGGAAAAAGTCTTCTTTGCGATTGGAACAGCCAACCGGTACAAGAAACAACCGACAATCAACCTTCGGAATGTGGAAGTAGTTTTGCGCGGCGGAGATAAGCCGCAAGCGAAAGGAGAAATGAGGAATGAGCCAGCCGACGACATCAACGCTAAATACTACGGCTTACGCTGATATTTTTGCAAAAGTGCAGGCAGAACGCGAGAGATTTCAGCGTGAAGAATATCCGCGAATTATCGAGAAGTACGGCGAGATGGAAGTTTACGACGCACAAGAAATTTTTAGAGCAGAGCGCGAGATAGCGATTTGCGAAAAATGTGTGGGCTTGCCGTGCGTGAGAGAAAAAGACTGCAGACCGTTTATCAGCGTTGAAGAAGGCTTTGACAAAAAACGCCGTGCGGTAATCAGATACGGTCTTTGCAAATATCAGAATGCGCAAAACAAAATGAAGCGTCTGGACAGAGCATTTAGAGCGGCGAAAATTCCACCGCAGTATCGCGACAAAACTTTTTCAGACTATGAAGTGACGGCGGACAATTCTATAGCAGTAGAAAAGGCGAAGGAATTTTTGAGTACCGACAAAGGCGGATTGTTCTTTTTCGGTAACCCGGGCACGGGCAAAACTTTTTTAGCGTCGATAGTGACGCAGGAGTTTTTGAAGTCGAACAAGTCAGCAATCTTCGGCGACGTGCCGACGTTACTTGAAATTTTGCGTAGCAGTTTTGACGACGAAAGCACGAAGATAACAGACTTGATGGACGATTTGGCGAAAGTGGACTTGCTGGTTTTGGACGATTTAGGCACAGAGATTCCGACGGAATGGGCGGTAGAGCGAATTTATTCAATAATAAATCAGCGGTACAACGCGGAAAAACCGGTGATAGTAACGAGCAATTTGGAGCTTGGGAAATTGGCTTGGAGGCTGAACCATCCGAAGAAAACGTACAAACAAAATGATGAAAAATTTCCGAATGTGACAGGAAGCCGAATAGTTTCAAGATTGGCGCAGATGTGCGAGCGAATAGAACTGACGGGCGAAGACAGGAGGTTTTGAAAATGGCAATGACATTTAAAGAGCGTTTGCAAGCGACGTTGAGGCAGTACGAACTGAATCGCGCAAAGCTGGCGGAATACACGGAGGAGTTGGAACTTTCGCTGAAAAAACACTACAACGGCAAAGTCGGACGTTGCCTTGCGAACTTAGTTTTGGCGCAGGCGGAATACTGCGATTCACTCAAAGCGGAAGTTGTCAAATGGTACAAGCTGGCGATATTGCCGGAAAACAAAACCGACGACACGGCGTATTACGCAATGACGGCAGAAGAATTGGTCGAAGCCAAGAAACAAGCGGCGACGAGGGCAAGTCACGCGGCAGGTTTGATTGAACAGGCAAAAACGGCGAGCACGGAGCGCGAGACACTGGACGCGTTGGCGAATTTTGACGCGAATTTCCATACCAAAGGGCACGCGGTTTTGAAAGAGTGGCACGCCGCGATAGATTATTTTAAGTTTGAAAGCATTGCGACAATCTGCGAGCGTAACTTTCTTGAAAAGAAAGAATTGACGGTCGGCGATTATCTGGAACTTTCGGCGCAAAATAAAAATAGTCGCTCGGAGGCGACAAATTATTTGGAAGTCAAAGTTCCTGCCTAAAAAAAATCGCTTTGAAAAAGCATAAAACTATCCGAATCGGATTTTAACAGATGAGAGGAGAAATTGCAATGGGGAATTACGCAGTAACGAAAAGCGGCTTGACGTTGCCGGAGTACTTGAAGACGGAGAGAGTGAAAAAGAGCATCGCCGACGTGATAGGCAAAAATCCTGCGGCGTTTACTGCGCCTATACTGGTCGCGTTCAACGGCAATGAGCAGTTGCAGAAGTGCGAGCCGTCGTCAATCTTTTCGGCGGCAGTTCTCGCGGCGAGCGTGAATTTGTCGGTAGATCCGTCGCAAGGACAGGCGTACTTGGTGCCGTTCAAAAACAAAGCGACGTTGCAAATCGGTTGGCGCGGATATGTGCAGCTGGCACTTCGCACAGGGCAGTACAAAAAACTTCACGCGGGAGTTATTCACAAAGGCGAAATCCGCAGTATCGACCCGCTGACCGGTGAGTTCATAATCGGCGAAAAAATTTCTGATGAAATTGTCGGGTACGTGGCGCATTTGGAGTTGGTGAACGGATTCAGCAAAACGATTTATATGAGCAAGGCGGAAATGGAATCGCACGCGCAGACCTATTCGCAGAGTTACTCGGCTGACAAGAAAAGAACTTGGTCGATGTGGGCGAAAAATTTCAATCAGATGGCGATAAAAACCGTTTTGAAAAAACTCCTGAAAAACTGGGGGATACTGTCGAGCGAAATGCAGACGGCAATTCAAGCGGACCAGACGGTTGTTGATAAAAATTCTTTCACCTACGTCGATGACGACGGACAGTCGGTAAGCCGCGAAATAATCGAAGTGCCGAGCGAGGAAAATTCGGAACCTGAATTTGTGAACAACGAGACGGGCGAAGTGCTTTTCACGGAAGAAAATTCAACTGAAACGGAAATCAGCGCACCGTTCTGAACAATGAGAAGTTAGGAGTTAGGAATGAGGAGTGAAGATTCT
The DNA here is from genome assembly GCA_937892025.1 of uncultured Bacteroidales bacterium. Lineage (GTDB taxonomy): Bacteria > Bacteroidota > Bacteroidia > Bacteroidales > WCHB1-69 > UBA1205. Next base: position 3,636 of record CALAVA010000048.1, on the reverse strand, counting down.
ATCGAGTAGAAACATTTCTCATTCCTAACGATAGAAAGGAGCGGTTACGGTGAAAATTATTTCAATCCGGCTTGAAAATTTCAAAGGCGAAGAGAAACTTGAAATTATTGCCGACGGCGCAAACGTGACAATCAGCGGGCAGAACGGCACGGGCAAGACTTCAATCGCGGACGCATATTTTTGGGCGATGACAGGAAAATTTTCAGACGGCACGAGCGGCGAGGTAAATTCTTTCGGCGCGGACGGCAAATTGATTCGCGACAGAAAAATTCATTCTATAGAGATAGAGTTTGACGACCACACGACAATCCGGCGCGAAAGTGTCAACACTTTTGATAAACGCGGAAATTTCAAGGCGACGACGCAGAATTATTTTGTAGACGGCGTGGAGCTCAAACAAAAAGAATTTGACGCGGAGATTTTGAAACTCACGGGCGGCGCGATGTTAAATCCTTTTGGATTTTGTCAAATGGCGTGGAAAGAGCGGAGAAATATTTTAATGCAGATGTGCAAGGTTGATAATGCGGCGGTAATGGCGAGCGATGAGATTTTTCAAGAATTGGAGCTTGGAAGGTCTACGCCTGACGCATTTATCGCAACGAAAAAATCCGCGAAAAAAAAGTTTACCGATGAACTTGCGGCAATACCGGCGCGGATTGATGAATTGAGCGGCAAGAAAATTTCGGTTGAAGGCGACGAAGAAAGTTTGAGAGCCGAAATCGAAAAATTGAAAGCCGATTTGAAAGTAGCGGATGCCAAAGTAGCGCAGACACAAAGACTTTTGACGGAGCGCGACAGACCGAAGAATGAACTTTTAAAAATTCAGCGGATAATCGGCAACGTATCACTTGAAATTGAGCGTTCAAAAATTCGACTTGAGCAGGCGGAAAAAAACCTCGTGGAAATGCGCGAGGAATGGCGGAAAATTTCTTTGACGAAAGGCGGAATTTGTCCGACGTGCGGACAAAACTTACCTGCCGAAAAGTTCAAAGCGACGAAAGATAAAAAAATAGCGGAAATTTCAGCGCAAGGCAAGCAACTTAAAATTGAGCGTGACAAACTTGCGAGTGAACTCTCTGCAAAAAAAAATGAGTTGGAAAATCTTAACAGTCAGGCGGAAAAAATTCAAGAGCAGATTGACGCGGCTGAAAAAACGGCGAGTATGGACGAGTTGAACGCGGCAATTTCGGAGCGCGACAGAGTTTTTACAGAATTAAGCATCGCGCAACACAAATTGACGAACTTTTTGCAGAATAAAAATGAGGCGGAGCAAACTCAAAAGCGCATTGAGGAGTTAAGCAAACGCGAAAACGAACTCAATCAGCAGAGAGAGGATTGCGAGCGGCAGATATACCTTGCTGAAAAATTTATTCGCGCAAAAGTGAAAATGATTGAAGACACAATCAACGCGCAATTTGAGTTCGTGAAATTTAAGATGTTCGAGACGTTGATAAACGGCAGTGTGAAGGAAATTTGCGAGCCGATGATAGACGGAGTGCCTTACGACGGCGGTTTAAATCGCGGCGCGAAGTTGAAAGCGGCACTGGACATTTTGCGGACGTTACAGAGATTCTACTCGATAGAATTGCCGATATTCATAGACGACGCGGAAAGTTACACGTCGAACAGCCTGATAGAATTGCCGAATCAACTTTTCTTGCTGAAGGTAGTCGAAGGACAGGAAGTTTTGAAAGTCGAGGTTGAGGAAAAGCCGGAGAAAAATTTCAAGCTGGAATTTGAGGAGGCGAAAGTTGCGTGATTGAGGTTGAAGTTTTGGCAACAGGAAGCAAAGGCAACAGTTACCTGCTGACGAGCGGCGAGGCAAGAATTTTGCTTGACTGCGGTTTGTCCTACAAAAAGACGCTGAAGTTGCTGGATTTCAAATTGCCGACAGCGGTGTTGGTGACGCACGAACACAAAGACCACGCGAAGGCGGCGGAGGATTTTATCAAGCACGGCGTAGACGTTTATATGACGTGCGGAACGGCAATGGCACTCGGCTTGGAAGAAAATCACCGGTTGCATCTGATTGACGACAAAGAATTTTCGCCGAATGGATATTTTGAGTTTTGGTCGTTGAAAGTGAAGCACGATGCGGCGGAGCCCGTGAACTTTTTAATCCACAGCAAGGGCGACAGCGCATTTTATTCCGCCGACAAGGAAGACAGAATTTTGTATCTGACAGATTTAGGCAAAGTGCCGCGATTTAATTGTTTGGACGCGACGAAAATTTTACTTGAAACCAATTTCTCGGAGGAAGATTTAAAAAATTCTTCGATAAACGAAAGCCAAAAACGGCGAATTTCGGAAAATCATCTGTCGATTGAAAAGGCGTTGAAGTTTTTGGAAGAAACAGATTTGTCGGAGTGCAAAGAAATTTATTTGATACACATATCGGCGCGTCACGGCGACGGAGAAATTTTCAGAGAGGAAGTTCAAAAAGTTGTCGGCGATAAAATAAAAGTTATCGCGGCCAAAAATAAGGAGTTGGAGTAAATGACGAATGCAGAGAAATTGATTTTGAAGGACGAGAAGGCGAAAAAAGCGGTTACCGATGTCCTGAAAATTTTTGACGGCGAGAGTTACAAATTTGCGGCGGATTGCTTGAAGTCGGCGAGTTATTTCTTGAATGTGGATTCGCACTTCAACTTGAAAAATGCGCTGAAAAATATTTCTTCGCTTGACGGCGCAAAAAAAAATTAAATTTTGTTGATGCGAGAAAAATCTTCGACGCGGTATTGGCGGAAAATTACGCGAGAGAATATTTTCGAGCGACGTTGAGACACGCGAAGGCGACAGATTACGCCGATGATGTTTTGACGCTGACCTTCGACAGGCAGCCGATAGCGAGTCATTTTGAAAATTGTTATCGCAAAACCTTTGAGGAATCAGCGTCAAAGATTTTCGGCAAAAAAATCAGTGTGGAGATTGAAAGCGATGATTAAGGTCGGAGACATTTTAAAATTTGAGAAGCCGATTTATGAGTGGCACGAAAAAATTTTGTCCAAAGGCGGCAGGTACGTCGTCGGTCACTTTCACAAGTACCGGTTTTTTCAGACGGCGGACGGCGAAACGCAGATAGAGCAGTTGCCGGAGTATGACGATTTGCGCTTGTTCCTGAAAACGCACAACGGCAGTTTTGACTGCGGCGATTTGTCGAAATTTAAAAATTATGAAGTTATCGGAAGCGTGGAAGAGTGATTTTAGTGGAAAACAATTTGCAGATTTTTACGAATGAAGAGTTTGGCTCTTTCCGCGCTCTCAAAATTGACGGCAAAGATTATTTTGTCGGAAAAGACATTGCCGATATTCTCGGCTATGCTGATACATTCGGTGCATTGAAAAAACACGTTGACGAGGAAGACAAGCTGGTCTGCCAAATCGACAGTGCAGGTCAGAAACGCGATGCAACCGTCATCAACGAGAGCGGCTTGTACAGTTTGATTCTTTCGTCGAAACTTCCTACTGCGAAAAAATTCAAGCATTGGGTGACTTCAGAAGTTCTACCTGCAATCAGAAAGCACGGCGCATATTTTAGCGAGCCGACGGCGGAAGAAATTTTGAATAATCCTGAAAAGTTGCCGGCAAAGGACAAAAATATTTCGTGAACAAGTTTTTGAGTAAGAAATGCTGACA
>CALAVA010000047.1 GCA_937892025.1 uncultured Bacteroidales bacterium | reverse complement strand
GACATCGAGTGAAGTCAAAAGATTGTTTTCAAGGTCAAGTTTCTTCAGCGTTTCTGTTTCCGGAAGTACTATTGATGTCAACTTGTTATGCTGCAATATAACCTCTTCCAATTCCACATTTTCCGACAGGTCAAGAGTCTTAAGCAAATTGCTACTACATTCCAGATTTTTCAGTTTCTTGTTGCTTGGCTCTCGGGGAGCATCTTTGTGTCGCTCTTTTCTTCTGTGAAACAATTTACTCAAAAAATGCAAATTATACAAAATGATTTATAAGTTTTACCTAAAAATATATTGCAATGTTATTTTTATTTGATATAAATCCTTATCTACAATATATACAATTTGATACGATAGGCTATCGTGTGTTTTTATCTGTATTGGCAATAATAGTATCTATTATAATTTTCAATAAAGCAGACAAGAAAAAATTAAATCGTTTTATTGGCGAGAAAATCAGGTTTATAGCCGCAGGCATTTTAGTGTCGGGCATTATTTTGTATATGATAGGTTTTTGGGATGAAGGTTCCAAAGGAAATATCCTAACCCTATTGTTTAGGGCGACACTTTCGTCTTTAGAAATGTTTGTCTCTCATTCTGATTTGCTTGAAGTGCGTCATAGTATGCACGAAAATGCTCTATATATGTTCCTTTTTGCCTTGATACACTTTTTGGCGGTACTTTTAAGTGCTATATTGGTTTTGCCTCTTATAGTGTATATCTCTCATTCAAAAAGGGTGTTGAGAAAATTGAAATGTAAACGATTGTTCATATTTTGGGGAGAAAACACCAACTCTTTTATTTTGGCAGAAAATATTATTCAGACACAAAAAGATAAAAATTATAAAATTCTTTTTATAGAAACGCCATTAGATAATACAGAATCTGATTCTTCCATTCATTTTACCCATTTGTTTAGTGGCTCTTTGGTGAAGAATGAAAAAATGGAACACATAACAGAAATGGGTGCTTTGTTGCTTACAAGTCAAGTGTCAGAGTTACAACGTATTAAAGGTCAATCCTTAAAGGAAGTTTTTGCAGATGCCAGACTCTCTTTCCTTTATCAATGTATTGAAAAACAAAATATTGAAGACGTAAAGATTTTTTTTCTTTCAAACAATCAAGAGTTAAACATAAGAAATGCCTCTGCTTTTGTGGCAACAACAGAAAAAAAAGATAGTCCTATATTGAGAAAAAAAATTGCTGTTTATTGTCATTCCTATTATACAGATATGTGTGTTACCTATAGTTATGGCTCATTATATAAACGTAGTCTTGGACACAATAACATCAATTTGATTATTGTTGATACTGCACGGCTTGCCGTTGTTGAACTAAAAAATCATCAAGAATATCATCCTGTTCGGTTTGTTGATGTTGATACTGAAACCGCTACGGCAAAATCTCCATTTACAGCACTTATTATCGGTTTTGATGAGTCTGGACAAGAAGCCTTGAAATTTTTATATGAGTTTGGAACTTTTATTGGGGCTGATGGCAAGAAAAATCCACTAAAATGTTATGTACTCAGTTCACACATTGACGAACAAAAAAGTAAATTCTATATGGAATATCCCGCTTTGGAAAATAATCCTGAAGTAGAACTCTTAAATTATGACCATAATACACCAGCCTTTTGGAAATGGATGAAAACAATTATCAATGATGTGAATTATGTTGTTGTTAATCAGGGAAATGATGCTGAAAATCTGCATTTTACTACGGAAATGATTCAATTCGTTTATAGCAAAAGAACTGCTAATATGCAGAATTTTAAGATGTTTGTGCGGTCTTATGAAATAGAATATTATAAAGAACTCTCTGACATCGCCGCTTATTACAATATTACCAATCCGCAATGGGGTGAAAAAATAGTGGTTTTTGGCACGCAAAAGGATATTTTTACTTATAAAAACGTAATAGAACAAGAGGCCGTATATAATTCTGTTTTCTTTTACGAAACTTATGCCAAATTGGTTGGTGAAAAGGATTGGATGGCACGTTTTAAAAGTTTGAGCCGAACTTATGCCCAACATCAAGAACTTGCTTTTCATCTCAATCAAGATATGTCCAATTTTTGGCACGCAAAAACCAAAACCTTTTTAGCAGGTGTCAGCGATGATGACCAAGGCAAACAACGCTTAGAACAATTGTTACAATGTGTGCAACACGTCCAGATATGAAAAATTATGCCACAGAACTGAAAAATTGTCAGACAACAACAGAACGAACCGCTGTTATTCGTAAATATTGTACTTATCAGGGAACAAAAGAGCAAACAAATATTCTCTTCAATTTAGCAAAAACGGGGCATTTGCGTTGGTGTGCTATGGCCGCATTGATGGGCTATGTGCCTTATTATGAAAATATACAAGAAGAAGATGTCTGTCTTTATGATACTATGCAGAAAAAACATGCCCGTATGGTGGATATTCAAACTATGCAAACCATTCCGTCTTTGCAAGAAACAATTCCTTTTGATTATACAATTGTAGATATATGCCTATATATGGCTAATGGAATGATATTCGGAAAATAATTGCTATAAAGTATTTTTTTATGATGGTTGCTCTTGGGATTGAGTTACAATATGGTTTTGTCCGATAAAAAACGATAAATAGAACAAAAAAGGCAAACACATAGATTTATAACGACATAAGGCTCCAACATTTGGGGTACACAATCCTATCACTATAAATGATAATAGACAGAAAAAGAGTAGAAACAACGATTGGTTGTCCATTGACCTTTTAAACATACCGATAACCATATTTATCAATAAACCGATAAACAATAAGGTTTCCATGCCAGCACAAAAATGATAAATATCTGTTGTTTGCAAAGACGGATAGTAAATGGCGTTAAATAAAGCAATGGGAATGGCATTGAGAAAACCTAATGGATTACCATCTAAAAAAGGCAGATAAATGTCTGTTTGACCATCTGCATGAGAGGCTTGTTCCATGCCGATAAAATGATTGTTTTGATATTGAATAGCATTCCAAATGTCAAAAAATGATTCGTATGAAACATAATGGATGATTATGGAGAAAAATAGGAATATAAATATACCACAAATATATTTTAAAATCAGTTTTTTCGGCTTATAGTGGCAAAAAACATAAATGACACATAAGGGTAAGAATATACTTAACAAATGTAATTTTGAGTATATCATACCACCAATAGACAAGCAAATTAACAAAACAGATGAAAGTGTCCATTTTTGATAAAGGCATTTGTTAATCAAAAACAAAGTTGCTGAAATAAAAAAGAAAAACAAGACTTCTTTGGATAGCCCAGAAGTCCAAAATGTCGTAGAGGGTATGATAAAACAAGCCGTTAGTGCCAATTTTTGACTCGTCTTGTTTTGCGGATTAAAATATTTGTATAGAAAGACACTGCCACAAAATGACAAAAATGCGGTCGTTAGTAATAAAACTAAATAATTTTGCCCAGTAAAAAACATCAATAAGGCAGTGAGATGGACAACAAAACGACTCTCATGAGTATAATCCAAAGTATAGGGTAAGGATTCTATGGGAATGGCTCCAAACACTCCTGCCGGTTGTGTATCCCTTCCCAAAGATATATTTGTGAGAATGTTCAAAAATAGTTTGGGCTTGTCAAAGCAAGTATTGTGTAGCGTTTGGGCTTGTTTGAAAAATCTTTTTGAATCAGAAAATCTGTTATTGTCTTGATAATAAGAAAAATAAAATCCAACAAAGAGTAATTTGATGACAAAAAGTCCAATCAAGACTTTTTTGCTCAATTGTGTTGATTTAAAAAAACGTCCACAGAGAATGAGGCTGATAAAAACAACTATATATCCAAATAAAATAATGTATTCCAAGAGTGATAGACTTTATTCTATTTCAAAATCATAATTGCCAGCCTTGTCATCTTCTTGGGCTTGATTTATTTGGAGTGGTGGCATATTAAAATAAGTCATCGCTTTATCAAGCACACTTTGTGGTGTATCATCGGCTATAAATAATGGCTCTTTGTCTTTTTGCAATAAAATATACCCTTTGTTTTCTTGGCTGAGAATATATGATATATCAACAATGTCCACCTCTTCACCTTGATAATCATAAATGGACACTTTGTCAAAGTTTTGATACACTTCTTTAAATAAAATATTCAATGACTCTATGTTTTCTTGAATCGTAATGGAATTCCATATCCAATTTTCGTCCAAAGGGCTTAAAAGTTTCTCTTTGTCGGCAAACATAACAATGGCCTTGTAATCAATATCAAAAACAGGTTTGTCAATATATACAAAAGTACCATTGTCGGCTATGTCATATTCATCTATTAGTTTTTTTGACAAACTATTGCCAGATTCATACCCCTCTTCTGATAAGGAATAGAGTTTGTCATATTGTTTGTTGATAACAATATGATATTCTTTGTCTATATCAGCTTGCCAATATTCACTTTCAACATATTTTGTTTTTTCGTTCCCGATGTTGCAGGCAATGGGAATGATATCAATGAAATTATTTTCTTTATCAATGGTGGCCAATAGTTTGAGGTATTCTTCTCCTTCATTGGCAATAACCCAAATGTCAAAATTTGGCGAAAAACTTTCTATTTGGCTTACAGCGAGCCAATTTTCTGAAATAGCCATTCGGGTGAAAAATTTCTTCTCAAAACCTTTCATCTTTTTGATAACAAAGTTGGTTTGAACATCGGTCAATGGAATAGTATTTTCTTGGGCTTGTTCAGAACAACTTAGAGTCAATGGCAGTAATTGTTCATTTAATATCCTATCTTCACTTTGGTTGTCAGAAGAATGACAGCCAACCAATAGCCATAAAATCAACGCAAAATATATTGTTTGTTTTTTCATTTTGTCCGTTCTCTTTTGATTCGCAAAGATACACAAAAAAGGAATAGCATAGCAAAAATAAACCCATGTGTCGTCTTCTCGATCTCGGCGATGTTGTAG
>CALAVA010000046.1 GCA_937892025.1 uncultured Bacteroidales bacterium | reverse complement strand
GGATTGAAAAACATTTTCGGGAACACCGTTAAGGTTGTAGAGATGCAATCGGAGGCCGGTGCCGCAGGTACCGTTCATGGGTCATTGGCAGCGGGAGCACTGACAACAACCTTTACGGCATCGCAGGGGTTATTGTTGATGATTCCCAATATGTTTAAGATCGCGGGTGAGCAATTACCCTGCGTTTTCGATGTATCGGCACGTACGGTATCCACGCAATCTCTGAACATTTTCGGTGATCACAGTGACGTTTACGCCTGTCGTCAAACCGGATTTGCTATGTTGGCAGAAACAAATCCTCAGGAAGTTATGGACTTGTCTCCGGTGGCTCATCTGGCTGCCCTGGAAGGCAAAGTTCCTTTCTTAAACTTCTTCGACGGATTCCGTACTTCTCATGAAATTCAAAAAGTAGAAGCAACTGAACAAGATGATGTTGCCAAATTAATCAATTGGGAGGCTTTAAAAGCCTATCGTGACAGAGCACTTAATCCGGAACACCCTGTTACTCGCGGTACGGCTCAAAATCCGGATATATATTTCCAAACTCGGGAGTTGCAAAACCAATACTACGATGCTCTACCAGACATTGTGGCTAAATATATGAAAGAAATGAGCAAAATCACCGGCCGTGAGTATGCTCCTTTCACATATTATGGTGCAAAAGATGCTACTGATGTTATCGTGGCTATGGGTTCTATAACCGATGTTATCAAAACTGTTATTGACAAAGAAAATGCTACGGGTAAAAAATTAGGGCTTATTAGCGTTCACTTGTATCGTCCTTTTAGCGTAAAATATTTACGCAATGTTGTTCCAGATACAGCAAAACGCATTTGCGTACTTGATAGAACTAAAGAACCCGGTGCAAATGGAGACCCTTTGTATCTTGACATTGTAGAAGCATTCAAAGATTGTCCACTTAACCGTATGATTATTGGTGGTCGTTATGGTTTGTCTTCTAAAGACACTACTCCTGCTCATATTTTGAGCGTATTTAACAATTTGGCTGCAGAAAAACCAATGAATCAATTTACCATAGGTATCAATGACGATGTTACTCATCGTTCTTTGCCTTTGTTACCAGAAATTTCTATTCTTCCTAAAGGTACTTTTGAGGCAAAATTCTATGGTTTGGGAGCTGATGGTACTGTAGGAGCAAACAAAAACTCTATCAAAATTATCGGAGACAATACCAATAAATATAGTCAAGCATATTTTGATTATGATTCTAAAAAATCAGGTGGCTATACTTGTTCTCACCTCCGTTTTGGAGACCAACCTATTTTGGCTCCTTATTTGGTAGGTACACCTGATTTTGTTGCTGTACACGTTCCTTCTTATTTACGCAAATATGATTGTTTGCGAGGTTTGAAAGATAATGGAACTTTCTTGTACAACTCTCCATGGTCAGCAGAAGAAACTAAAAACCACTTGCCTGATTTTGTAAAGAAATATTTGGCAATGCACCATATTAATATGTATATAATAGATGCAACCAAAATAGCAGCAGAAATTGGTTTGGGTAATCGTACCAATACTATTCTCCAAAGTGCTTTCTTCAAAATATCAGGGGTAATACCTTATGATTTGGCTGTTGAACAAATGAAAAAATTCATTGTTAAATCTTACGGAAAGAAAGGTGAAGACATCGTAAATATGAATTACGCTGCTGTTGATCGTGGCGGAGAAATACAAAAAGTGGAAATACCCACAGAATGGGCTAACTTAAATTGCTCTACAGATTTCACTTTCGAACACAATGACAATGATCCAGAATTTATCAATAAAGTTATGCGTCCAATGGTTGCACAGTGCGGTAATGACTTGCCTGTGAGTGCATTCAAAGATATTATTGATGGCACATTCCCTGCAGGCACTACAGCATACGAAAAACGTGGTGTTGCAACTGTTGTTCCTGAATGGAATCCAAATAATTGTATTCAATGCAACCAGTGTTCTTTGGTATGTCCTCACGCTGCTATTCGTCCTGTTGTAATGACTGAAGAAGAAAAGAAAAATGCACCAACTTCTATGTCTTCTATAACAATGAAGGCTCCCAAAGAAATGGCTGGCATGAATTTCCGTATGCAAGTTTCTGTTATGGACTGCACCGGCTGTGGCAATTGTGCCGATGTTTGCCCTGCAAAAGAAAAGGCATTGACAATGAAACCTTTTGAAAATCAATTGAAAGAAGCAGAAAATTGGGATTATAGTCAAAAGAAAGTTACTTACAAAGATAATTTAATAGACAAATATGCCAATGTAAAGAATAGTCAATTTGCTCAACCTTTGTTTGAATTTTCTGGTGCTTGTGCAGGTTGCGGTGAAACACCTTACATCAAAACCATCACCCAATTGTTTGGCGAACGCATGATAGTTGCTAACGCAACAGGTTGTTCTTCCATTTATGGTGGTTCTGCTCCCGCTACTCCTTATTGCAAAAATAATAGAAGTGGGAAAGGTGTTGCATGGGCAAACTCTTTATTTGAAGACAACGCCGAATTTGGTTTGGGTATGGCTACAGCAACTCGTAAAATGCGTGACCGTGTAGAACGTGTTATGCGTGAAGCAATCGCTGAATGCAATTGTTGTACAGACGAATTGAAAGCCTTGTTCCAAGAATGGATTGACAATCGTGAAAATGGTGTAAAAACTGCTGAATTGGCTGATAAAATTCTTGCTGAAGCCGGCAAATGCGATTGCGACTATTGCAAACAAATTATCGACCTCAAAGATCATTTGGTTAAGAAATCGCAGTGGATATTCGGCGGTGACGGTTGGGCTTACGATATCGGTTTCGGTGGCTTGGACCACGTATTGGCAAGTGGTGAAGATGTAAACGTATTGGTATTAGATACTGAAGTTTACTCCAACACCGGCGGACAAAGTTCAAAGGCTACCCCTGCCGGTGCTGTCGCTAAATTTGCTGCTTCTGGCAAGAAAGTACGCAAGAAAGACCTTGGTATGATAGCAAAATCGTATGGTTATGTATATGTAGCACAAGTGGCTATGGGTGCCAACCAAGCACAATATTTCAAGGCTATCAAAGAAGCCGAGGCTTATCCCGGACCATCATTGGTTATTTGCTATGCTCCATGTATCAACCATGGTATCAAAATCGGTATGGGACATTCGCAAAAAGAAGAAAAATTTGCCGTTGATTGTGGTTATTGGCACCTATGGCGTTTCAACCCCGCCGAAGAGGATGCCGGACAGAATGGTTTCCACTTGGACAGCAAGGAACCCAACTGGGCCGACTTCCAAAACTTCATCATGGGCGAAGTTCGTTACAACTCCTTGTTGAAGACTTTCCCTGAGGAAGCCAAGGAACTCTTCGCCAAGACCGAGCAGTTCGCGAAACTGCGGTACGAAGGGTACAAGAAACTGAGCGAAGGGAAATAATAACAAATAATTTATGTAGAGGGTGACCGATTTGGTTTTTCAGGTCATCCTCTATTTTTTATAGCGACAGGTTTATTAACTAAAATAGGAATAGGAATAGTAATAGTAATAGTAATAGTAATAGTAAGAAAGATAAATTAAACATATTAGATAGCGTTTGTGGCTATCCTTGACATCCAATTACCACAAAGTCCTCTTTTCAGAGGACACAAACCAATCAAGGAGAGTTATGAATGCCGTAGCGATACGGCGTGGAATGGCTTGTTAGATTGGTGGGCGTGGTAACCCGGATGTTAAGCAAGAAATAAGTTCCACGCTTTTTTTATGCAATCAACTCAAATGGAATCGCTACACATCGGAAATATGATCAGAGCCGAATTGAAGGCGCAGGGCAGAACTATCACATGGTTCGCCAAGGCAATACATACTGATCGGACTAATGTGTACAAAATCCTGAACAGAGACACCATTGATTTGCAATTGTTGATAAGGATTTCAAAATTGTTGCACCACGATTTTCTGTCGGATTGTTCCAAAACCATAGACGTTGTTTGATTGGCAACAGAAGTGTGGCGGAATTGGCGACGGCCTGATTCCTTTGTAATGTATAATAATTCGTACTTTTGCAGTTGAAAATTATTATTAGTATCTTTATGGGAAATAAGTACATCATTTGCGACTATGCAAAGGCTAATTGGGGTAAAACAGAAACCCTATTAGAGGTTATCTCTCTCTTAAAGGGAAACCCCAAAATCACACTAATTTACGAGAAACCCAATACTGAAAAAGACAAGTGGTGTCACTTTAAGATGAATGGAAAGTCTGTTGTTATTTCCACACTTGGAGACCCTAACTCCGAACAACCAATTTGGTTGGAAGATGCTGCTAAAACAGGAGCACAAATCATTGTAACGGCAAGCAGAACAAGAGGAAGTACTATTGATGTAGTATATGATATTGCTAAAAAGTATGATTACGAAATCATCTGGTTTCAGAACTTTCACTTTGACAATCCAGCACTTGTTGGATTATTGCCGATGGCGGACATCAGAGCAAAAGACGCGAAATGTTTAATTGATTTTTTGGAAATATTGTAAATATGGAAATGCAAAAAGAAGAAATGGAAAACAAAACCTATGAGTTCATAGGCAGGCTGGCACTGGTGTTGTTCAGCCAAAATATAAAGATGAGTTATGACACATTGGCAGCCTTGCTCAAAGACAACGGATTGGATAATTATGCTGGAGGAAGAGGAATGGCGGCAGGTGTGGCCGCTGCTTATCGCCGTTGGGAGGAAAAAGAAAAGGATTGTCGCATTCCAGCCACTTGTGGTGCAATTGCAAATACTTTTGTAGATAAAAGCGGAAATTTATCATGGCTTAATTACTAAACAAAAAACATATTATGAAAAAGTTATTTTTTATTGTCGGAATCGCCTTGATGGGCTTGGGAGTAACTAATGCACAAACCGCAGACGAACTGAGAGCGGAACGCCTGCAGATGAAAGCTGAACTAACCTCTAAAGATGCAGATCGGAAGAGCACACGTC
>CALAVA010000045.1 GCA_937892025.1 uncultured Bacteroidales bacterium | reverse complement strand
CTATCCAATAATATATAAAAAGGAATGATAAGGTATAGTATGGGATACAAATAGGTAACTTTTATGTTTGCTAAAATTTTTAGCAATAAAAATTGACCTATATGTCCGCCACCTGTTTTGCCGCTCCAACCTTGATTAGTATTGCCCATACTATAGATTCAAATATTTGATATTATGTATATAAAAACATTTATTTAAGTATCCTAATTTATCAATAAGCCTTTCTACCAAAAAAGCGATACAATCGTATCGCTTAAAAATAAAATTTACAAAAAAATGCGTTGTCATATAGTTTAGTGTTAAGCGTCAATGTTGGCATATCGGGCGTTCTTTTCAATAAATTCTCGACGTGGTGGAACATCATCGCCCATCAACATAGAAAACACATAATCTGCTTCCATGGCATTTTCTATGGTTACTTGGCGTAAGATACGTTTTTCGGGGTCCATAGTCGTCTCCCACAATTGGTCGTCATCCATTTCTCCTAAACCTTTATATCTTTGAACATCAACGGTTTTTCCTTGCTCTTGATATTTCTTTATCAATTCAATACGTTCTTCGTCCGTCCAACAATATGTATGTTCTTTATCTTTTTTACCAACCATAAACAATGGTGGTGTGGCAATGTAAACATAACCCAATTCTATCAATTCACGCATGTGCCTAAAGAAAAAGGTTAATAATAAAGTATCAATATGGCTTCCATCAACATCAGCATCGGTCATGATGATGATTTTGTGGTATCTTATTTTTTCTAAATTCAAGGCTTGACTATCTTCTTTCGTACCAATGGTAACACCAAGAGCGGTGTAGATATTTTTGATTTCTTGATTTTCTAACACATGATGTCTCATCGCCTTTTCTACATTAAGAATTTTACCTCTCAATGGCAAGATGGCTTGTATGCGAACCTCACGACCTTTTTTGGCTGTCCCGCCTGCCGAATCTCCCTCTACGATAAATAATTCACATTGAGAAGGGTCTTTACAAGTACAATCGGCTAATTTTCCCGGCAATCCTGAACCAGACAATACGCTTTTGCGTTGAATCAGTTCTCGTGCCTGTCGTGCTGCATGACGAGCCGTAGCAGCGGTAACAACTTTATCTATAATACGTTTTGCTTCATTGGGGTGTTCTTCTAAATAGTAGGAAAGCATTTCACCCATCAATTGGCTAACGACATTTTCTACCTCGCTGTTACCTAATTTTGTTTTCGTTTGACCTTCAAATTGTGGCTCTGCCACTTTTACAGAAACAACAGCGGTTAGACCTTCTCTAAAATCAGCCGGGTCTATATCAAATTTCAACTTGGCAAAAGCACCTGCATTTTCTCCATAGGCTTTTAGAGTACGCGTTAAACCTCTGCGAAAACCCGTTAAATGGGTACCACCTTCTATAGTGTTGATATTGTTTACATAAGAATGTATGTTTTCTGTAAAGGAAGTGTTGTATTGAAGAGCAATTTCAACAGGAATGCCATTCTTTTCGCCTTCCATACAAATAGGCTCTTCCATTAACTTCTCTTTATTAGAGGTATCCAAATAGGCAATGAAATCTTTAAGACCATTTTCTGAGCAAAAAGTATCAGCATTTTGTTGTTCTTCTTCTTCATTGGGGGTTCTTAAGTCTTTTATAGAGAGGGTTATACCTTTATTTAAGAAAGCCAATTCTCTCAAACGAGCCGCCAATGTGGCATATTTGTAGGTAGTTATATCAAAAATGGTGTCATCAGGGGTAAAAAATACATACGTGCCATGTTTGTCAGATTCCCCAATTTCTTTAACAGCATATAAAGGTTTCCCGTATTGATATTCTTGAACATAATGTTTTCCATTGCGATAAACTTCTACTTTGAGGTATTTAGACAAAGCGTTTACGCATGAAACACCTACTCCGTGCAATCCTCCTGATACTTTGTAAGACCCTTTGTCAAATTTGCCACCAGCGTGCAGAACTGTCAAAACGACTTCCAAGGCAGAACGTTTTTCTTTGGGGTGCATATCGGTTGGAATACCACGACCATCATCCAAAACACTGATGGAATTGCCTTCATGAATGCAGACTTCTATATTTTTACAATAGCCTGCCAAGGCCTCATCTATCGAATTGTCCACAACTTCGTAAACTAAGTGATGTAAACCACGTTCACCTATGTCGCCAATATACATAGCAGGGCGTTTACGAACCGCCTCTAATCCTTCTAATATTTGAATATTACTTGCATTATATTCCTCTTGAATATTGTTTTTTTCTTCTTCAAATTCACTCATATTCAGTTGTCTGTAATATTTTTTTTATAAAAACAAAGGTACGAAAAAAAACAACATTCTTTTTGTTTTAACCTTATCTTTTATTAACATATTTATAAACAAAATAAATAATATAATATCTTTATATACAAAAATATAGAACCAAATATTGCTTTTGGAGCAGGTGAAAACATCGTATTGTTAGTTTAACATATAAATGTTGAAAAAAAATGAAAACAAATGTTGTTTATCAAGAAAGTCTGCTGTATTTTTGCATATAAATAAAAGTAGTATAAAAATAATATATGAAAATGTTGCAAATGATTCTTTTACAAGCAGATGTAATCCCTCATGAAGAAAAATTAAATTTATTGTCTTTGTTGTTTGACCGTGGAAGTATATGGATAACCATTCCATTACTGATAAT
>CALAVA010000044.1 GCA_937892025.1 uncultured Bacteroidales bacterium | reverse complement strand
ATTTGTTGAAGTTGCAAGTAAGATATTCTTCTTAATTGTTTCTTCGTTTGAACGAACATAAAACACTGGTATTTCAGGAATCTCATAACCTCGATATTCAAGTTCCTGCAATGCAAACAAACGACATTCACCGTCAATTACATAATTTTTATCCGCTACTTTTCCAATAGCAATAGGAAACAAAAATCCATCCTTCACAATACTATCACATAGACGCTCAATCTCAAGTTGTGAATGCTTCTTCAGTTTTCCTGGATAAACTATCATTTTGTTCATTCCGAGTGTTATTCCGCTAGTGCATTTAATTTTTTATCTTTTCCATTCTAACATCCTTACATCTATATTATAGGAACTGAAAATTATTCTTGTATTCCAAAACAATACTTCGCTTGCTCCACTTTATCTCCAAACAACTCTTTGAATATATCCGCCTGAGATTTTCCCTGCTTTTCATAGTCGCCATATTTTTCGTGCAGATAATCATCAAATTTAATCACATCAAATACTGGTCTTTCATAAAGCATAGCAATAAATGGGTCTGCTAGGTTTCTAACTACTGAACGAGGAATCCCACAATCAGTCATAAAATTTGCCATATCGCTCCAACTGTAATTCTCTTTCATATCAACCTCATTTAATTAAAAGTTATAGGAATAAAAAGCAGGGTGTATTTCAACCCTACCTGCAAATTTAAGCAACCATCAGCAAGTCCTGAGCTGTATTCAACATAGCATATCCGCTACAGAACTGATTCATCTTATTTTCCTTGTAAGTTGCAGTGTTTCTAAATGGAGTTGTATTTGAAACAAAATCTGCAACCGCATTATACATTCCCCAAGCACTGCCCCTGAAATTCTGCAAATCATCTTTCATAGTGTAAATAAGGTGCATACGCTCAATCGCCAATTCCTTATTCTTTTCACAAATACCAGTTGGATTCTTTTCAAACAACTTTCTGAAAAATGCCTCTTCATTGATTTTCTTGCTAGCAAGTTCCTCAGCAATCTCGTCCATTGAATCCATATAAGTTACAGCCAATCCAAGTGCTTCCTGAGCCTGTGCTTTTTTAGCAAAGATTGAATCTGTATGTCGGCAAGTCCAAGTTCTCTTAGCACCCTTAATAGCCATCTGAAGAGTGTTATTGCAGACAACACGCACATTTGTTATTCCTGCGGTCAAAGCCGATGAGCCATCATGGCTGTTGGTGAAGAAAAGATAATTTTCTACATCATCACCCAAAAGTTCTTTATTTGGAAGTCTTACAAGCAAAAAGATTTTCCTGCCATTGAAAAGACTTCCTGCGGTTTCATAACGGCATTCAACATCTTTGTTCTCAATAATTCCGTCTACAAAATCAAATGCTTCAGTGTTCTGAACAACCTTGTATCTGCCACGAACAACACCCAAAGCCTCATTTGTGTCTGAGCGAACATTTGCAAAATAATTAGGGATTTCAGCCCCATTAGCCATTACTGGAACCTGCTCAATTTTCCAGTCCAACTTTGCAATCTTAATTGCTTCATCACTTGTTGGGGCATCCTCAACGATAGTTCCAATTCCATGCCAAGGTTTATGCTTTACTGAAAGAATCCAATCATATTCCATAATTCCGTGTTCCATATAGCACCTCCAAAGTGTGTTTATTTAGGTTGTTTCTCAACCTATGCTTATAATATAAACTTGTTTATAAAAAAAGTCAATAGGTTTTTAGAAAAAAATATTAAAAATAATCAAATGTTTTTATCTAACTTTCACCACACTTCTACCGTCTGAATTCTTTTTTACCTCAAAAACCTTATCCGCAATATCAATCATCTCACCAATATGCGTAACCATAAGAATTTGTAATCCAAGTTTTTCCGATAGCACCCTCAATATATCCCCAGCCCTCGCCTGCAAATCACGGCTTATGAACCTAAATGGCTCATCAAGAATAATTACATTATCAATCCCCTGCTCCAAAGCAAATGACGCTATACGCAGGGCAAATGATGTTAAATCTACTACTCCACCCCCACTAGCGTTCATTGGGTCAATCGGTCTACCTGTCTTTTGAGATAGGAATAATAATTCAGCGTCAGTCTTGCCCCTAGCAATATTAAACCGCAATTGGAATGTATATTCATTTGGGAAACAGGTTTCAAGTGCCAAGTTGACTATATCTTCAATTTGGAATTTCAAATTGCTTTGAGTGTCCTGTGCTATTTTCTGCAAGAACACCTGAGCCTGCTCCAACAACTTAATTCTATTATTAAGATTATCAAGTGTTGTTTTATTCTGAATAAGATTATTTTCAATCTGCTTTTTCATTCCCTTTGCTTGTAGGAACAATTGTTTTACTCTGTTTATATCCATCATAATTCACAATCCTCGCTTTCAATAAGAGTTTTCACATTTTTTGAATTAACCATTGTTCCGTGAATAAATACAAATTTTCCTTTTTTATTTTTATAAAAATCACTTCCACAATATCTAAAATGTGCTTTTCTAAAATGAGGTGTAACAGTATAACCGCTTTTGGATAACCTTACACTTTGTTTTACAATTTCATTATCTGAAAGGATGATTTTCTCACTTCTATAACTATTTAAAATAAATCCTTTAGGTAAACCATTTTTAACACATTCAAGAAAACAACTCATATACATTATTACATTAAGCATTAACTGATAAACTTTTAAATCCATTTCATCATATTCTGATTGCGGATTTTTAAGAAATTCACAATCACTGTTTATTTGTGCGTATTCTGTACCTAAAAGATAATCTAGTGTCAAAGTTCCATCATTTTCAATATATGGGGAAAATACATATCCTTTTTCTGAATTAGGTAAATGTAAACAAATTATAAATTGTTTCTTTTCAATTATTGTTCCTTTTATAGTGAAAGAAGATTTTTGAGCAACTTG
>CALAVA010000043.1 GCA_937892025.1 uncultured Bacteroidales bacterium | reverse complement strand
GACGCTGAGGCTATGGTCAAAAAAGCGGGAGGCAGCTGCAAATCCTCCGTTACAAAAGACCTGAGCTATCTGGTTACCAACGACACGGAAAGCGGCTCCAGCAAGAATGTTAAAGCCGCCAAATTCGGAATTCCTATTATCAATGAAGAGGAATTCCTTCGCTTAGTGAACGGAAGTTAATTTTTCTTTTTGCCTGCCTCTTCTTTAAAGGTAAAATCACTTACGAAAAAGTCCGGGCTTACGGCTTCCATGTTTAATCTCATTTCCCAGTGTAGGTGAGGTCCTGTTGCTAATCCTGTTGCTCCTGATTTTCCTAATAATTCACCTTGTTTTATGTTTTCGCCTTCTTTTTATTTAACCATAGGCATTAATTTTATTTTATATTCAATTCATTTTGATTATCTTTTTGTATTCCTCCATTTATTTTGTAGGAGAAAGTCGGTGCAAAGATAATACTTTTTTTATGCAAATCTATTTTTTATAAAATATATTGTTTTTTTAGATGACCAAGTTTTGTGTGTCTATTGTTTATAATAATTCCATGTTTTTTCATCAATGGAAAGAATATAATTTTCTTTTTCTCTATTTTGTGCATCAGCCATAGCAATAAAAATATGTGCAGAAGGGAGGAACATATCATTGTTATTGGCATCGATTAACAAAAGATGTCCCATAATGATATTTGCAGCGGTTTCTACCAATCTTCTTGCAATTAAATCATATATTTCAGCATTATTGATGGCTTTTGCCTTTTCAGTTAGCATTTCATAGCGAGTTCTCATATCTATCAATCTATTTTTGAGGTCATTCAAATCATCGTTGATAGTTTGTGTTTCGTATGTTTTCATTTGGTTAAGATATACGCCAGTACCGACAGCACGTATAGCAGCGACCACCTGCAATTGAGACGTACCTTCGTATATAGAAGTAATACGTGCATCCCTATACATTCTTTCCATAGGAAAATCTTTCATATACCCTGTTCCGCCATGTACTTGAATAGCATCATAGGTAATCTGATTGACATATTCACTGGACATTAATTTTAGCATAGGAGTATAAGCATCAGCCAATTTTTGATATTGTTTCATTTCTGCCCGTTCTTCTGGAGTAAGTGTCCGTTCTTTTGCAATGGTTTCATAGACTTTATACATATCGACGAAGCGACTATTTTCATATAAAAGCGAGCGTGTGGCATCTATTTTTGCTTTCATATTGCCTAACATTTCTTTTATGGCTGCGAAATTGATAATTTTTTTACCATATTGTTCTCTTTCGTTGGCATATTTCACTGCTTCTCTATAAGCGGCTTCAGCCAATCCCACCGATTGTGCTGCCACTCCTAAACGGGCGCCGTTCATCAGTGTCATAACGTATTTTATCAATCCGAATCGTCGCTCTCCTACCAATTGTGCGGGTGCATTATTGAACACCAATTCACACGTTGGTGAGCCTTTAATTCCCAATTTATGTTCAATACGCCTAACCGTTACAGCCTTATCTTTTCTATCATACAAAAAATAAGACAATCCTCTGGCATCTTTAGTTCCTTCTTCAGATCGTGCCAAGACCAATTTAATATCAGCATCGCCGTTGGTGATAAAACGTTTTACTCCATTGAGTCGCCAACAATTGTTTTTCTCGTCAAAATGTGCTTTTAATTGTACGGCTTGCAAATCAGAGCCAGCGTCTGGTTCTGTAAGGTCCATAGAACAAGTATAACCTTTGTTTATTAGAGGCAGATACTTGTCTTTTAGTTCTTCGGAGGCAAATTCGTAGATAGTTTCAGCACAATCTTGCAATCCCCAAATATTCCATATACTCCTGCTTCTGTTAATACACGATGATTTTCTTGTGTTCCTTTGGCATAGACCACTTCTCCATTGACTAAATGAGCACCTTCTTCATCAACTCCTTCTGCATTAGGAGCAATAATATCGCCGCATATTTCACCAATAATTTCCAATACTTTACGATAAGAATCAATGGCGTCATCAAAATCTATTGGTGCTGTATTGTATAATTCTGCTTCTTTATAATTATTTTCTTTCAATTCAACTATTTTTTTCATCAAAGGATGAGAAAGATGAAATTGTAGAAATTTGTTATCTAAAAAAAAGTTTGCCATAATTTATTTCTATTTAAGTATCAAAAATCTATTTAGCGTGTTTTTTATAATATGTAATCAATTTGGGCAAGACCTGCATTATATCTCCGAGTATGGTATAATCAGCGATGGCATTGATAGGTGCATTTTCATCTGTATTGATACTGATAATTTTTGCAGATTGGTCCATACCTGCTCTATGTTGAACAGAGCCGGAGATGCCACATGCTATATATAATTTTGGTCTTACCGTAACCCCGGTTTGTCCAATTTGTCTTTCGTGTTCGCAATAGCCGGCATCAACAGCGGCACGCGTGGCACCGACTTCGGCATTCAAAACGTCAGCCAATTGAAATAATTGATTGAAATTTTCTTTATTGCCCATACCATAACCACCTGCTACGATAATTCTTGCCCCTTTCAAATCTACTTTAGGTTCTTCTACTTGTCGGTCTATAATTTGAACAAGTTCGTCAATATCAGTAGGAATGTCAATGTTTATGTTCTTTAGCACAGGATTGTTTTTAGGAAGAGGTTCCAATTTCATAACCCCTTCTCTTACGGTAGCCATTTGTGGACGTGTTTCAGGATTGACAATGGTAGCGATAATATTACCGCCGAAGGCAGGTCGTATTTGATACAATAAATTGTCGTAGGTTATATTTTTTTTGTTATCCGTATGATTACCAATCTCTAATGATGTACAATCTGCTGTCAATCCGCAACGCAATGCCGAAGCGATGTGAGGAGCCAAATCTCTACCTACCGAAGTGGCACCAAAAAGCACAATTTCTGGCTTTTCTTGCTCGAACAAACGTTGAACTATATGTGCATGAGGCATACTTCTATAAGGGAATAATCGCTTGTCATCTAAAGCATGAATGGTGTCCACACCGAAATAATGCAATTCTTCTATCGCCTTATTCAATTGAAATCCAAGCAGTACCGCTTCTAATTTCACGCCCAATTGTTGTGATAATTTTTTCCCTTTTGAAAGCAATTCTTTGGGCACTTCTGCCACTGCCCCATTTTCTTTCTGTTCGCAATATACAAATATGTTGTTCATAATCTTTCTAAATCAATAAAACAATATTTAAATTTTAACCACCGATAACTTTGCTGTCTATCAGTTCTACCATCATTTGTTCAATATCGTTATCGCAAGCGGACAAAACTTTGGAATCTTTTTGTGTCAAAACGATATTATCCACTTTTTTCACTTTTGTAGGCGATCCATTCAAGCCCAATTGTCCGATATTGGCATTGATAGACTCTGCATTCCATTCTTCTATATGCAGATAAGGTCTTGTTTCATACAATTTTTGGTATTGATTAGCGACAGATTGCATTTCAGTTTTTGCTTTAGCATATTTATATTTCAACAGATCGGAAGAGCACACGTCTGAACTCCAGTCATTGGCTTTTCTACTTCTGCATACTTTAGCAGAAGAATGTACAGTTACCAACAAAGGGAGTTTTGCCTTAACGATTTCAAAACCATGTTCTAATCTACGTTTGATGGTCATATTTTGCCTATCTACATTCAGTATTTCTTCAGCGTATGTAACTTGTGCGAAATGTAATTTTTCGGCAATTTGTGGCCCCACTTGTGCGGTATCTCCGTCTATGGCTTGTAAGCCACAAAATATAAGATTGGGATTTAATTTTTCTACTGCTTTTGACAAAGCGTATGAAGTGGCCAAGGTATCTGACCCCGCAAATTTAGCGTCTGATAACAAAAATCCCCCATCAGCACCTCTATACATTGCCTCACGAATAATATCCGTTGCTCTTGTTGGTCCCATGGTAATAACATGTACGGTAGCATTGGGCATTTTTGATTTTACCTCCAAAGCCATTTCTAAAGCGTTAAGGTCATCTGGATTAAAAATTGCAGGAAGAACGGCTCTATTGATGGTACCATCTTCTTTCATGGCATCTTTGCCGACATTTCTTGTATCTGGCACTTGCTTGGCCAATACAACTATACGAAAACTCATATAAATTTATTTTAAAAATTATTCGTTTGCAAAGATAGCATTTTTTTTGCAAACAAAATCGTATTTGGCAACTTAGCGTTTATAAAACCAAAATTGCCTATTGAAAATGAGAGTTTCATAGACATTTGTACCTTATTTTTAAACAATTATCATTCTCAAGAATGGTTGGTTTACTTTGCTTGATTGATATCAAACAAAAAAGTCCTGAATATCTTGCATATATTCAGAACTTCAAGAACATTGATTAAATCCAAGTGTCTATTGTTGTATAGGTACCATTACACAGCG
>CALAVA010000042.1 GCA_937892025.1 uncultured Bacteroidales bacterium | reverse complement strand
ATATAACATGTCTGGCTGTCTGCAAGCTGCGCCCGTTATCATCGGTGCGGTTTGTCTCATCCATTTCGCCGTTGTATATCTCGACGGTGGTATCATCATTGTCGCCACTACCCGCGATAATGCGGTTTATAACGCCCGTATAGGGAAATTCAAGAATCTCGTTGCGAAGCATCTTACAATTGGTCTACGTCCTCTATCGGTATGCACTTAATCTTCCTGCGAACACTCTCAAGAATTTCTGCTCTCTCGTCGTCGTATTGCTTGTAAATCTTGATGGCATACTTGATTTTCTCATCTTGGTAGAAATCCTGCTCAGAGCCAACGGTCTTTTGGAATCCGTTGTGGGATTGTTGCAGGGACGAGGTATTAGAAGGGCTCAAAAGTACGGCTGTGAAAATCACATCTGCCGTCATAAGCTCCTTTTGCCGCTTGGTGACACCAGAGCCGTAAGCATCTTCGTTAGGGTCACAGCCCCTATCCAATGCTATCTTGACAAAGTTCTTCTCGTCGAAACGAGTATATGTCGTTGATGATTGAAGCCATTCTAATACCGTCATCTTCAATCGCTTTAACAATACCTATTACCAATAAAACAATCCCTTAATTGTCAGCCGTAGCAATATCAACCACAACGTGCTGCATCGCCTCGGTCAACACTGTGCCGTAACGACCAATCACCTTTGTAGCATACTTCTTGTACTTGCCGTCATTGGAAACCTCGTTCAACAGATACAGGAAACTGAGAATCTTCGATGCGTTGGCGGTAACAGAGTTGTTGATTTCACCTGTGCGAATCATCTCAACATCTGCCACTTGCGAGTGTACGATAACACCGCACTTGCCACCCACGCCAATAGGTCTGAGGACAACCTTGTTCTCTTCCCATCCGTTTACGGTCCTGATGGTCTTGATGTCCTGCACCGTCTGTTCTTCCTTCACAACCATAATCGGAGAAATTTTTGAAATCTCGGAACGGCTGTATGCGACGAGGTCTTCAAGTGTAATAACATCGGTGTCAAGACTTGTGCCGCCGTTGTTGTTTACAACGATAACCTTATCCTTCGCATAGAAGCGGATGTAGCGGTTCACCTCTGCCTTAAAGAACCTGTTCTTCAACAGGACTGCGAGGATGGTAGTGTAGGGAATCTGCCATACGAACTGTGCATCTACATCAATCGAGTTTGCTTCCTTGAAGTCATACTCAATCTTTTGCATCTGCGTTGGAATGTCACAGTCGACGTCAGACCAAACCTTTGCTCCAGCAGTCTTGAAGTTGGATGCAGGAATGTAAGCCTCTTGGTTGACCGTGATAGCGGAAAATCCCTTAATTTTTTGGTTGTTATAAGCACCGCCCTTAGAAATGGTCTGTGCGCCAATGTTACTCAAAGTGTACATGTGGGTGTTCGTCAAGTCTGCAACACCACGCACATAACCTTCAAGCAAATCGGAATCCACATTGCCAAGTTCACGGAGACGTGCCATAAGTTCCAACTTTGACATCGAAGTGTCGTAAAGTCCTTTACCCCACTGGTAGATAGAGCCCGTTTTCTCGCTCCATCCTTCTCCGTCGAGTTGTGCAACTTCTGATAGAGGTGCCATTGCATCAGCGGTAGGTACGGGGCGGTTCTTCTTCATGCGGACTGTCCATGCAGGATTCTTCTGTGTGTCGCCAAGGTCAATCGGATACTCGTTGCCCTCAACGGCAAAGTTTTCCTGCCAGAAGAATCGGTTGGCGTTGAGTACGATGCTTTTGTCAATCAACTTCTGCACAAACCCATTGCCAGTCTCATTAAGCAACCCTTTTGCGTAGAGTTTCTCAACAAGTGTTTGCGGATTGTCTTGATATTTATATGCGTTTGCCATATCTTCGTTCTCCTTTCTTTATTAAAGTTCAAACACTCCGTCGATAAGCGACTTATTCTGTGCAAGAATGTACTTGGTGAGCGGCTGCATACGACCTATATAAGCAGCACAGCCACTTACGCCCGACATGTAGTAATGCCCGTTCTTGATACCGAAACCGTCTGTTGGAAGCAAGTCTTCGTCGGCAAGAATCCACATGTTGACATAATCAACAAGCGGTGTGGCTTCTTCACTTGCAGCGTCACCCTTTGCCTCTACAAGGATGTCGGTCAAAGTAACCGTAAGTTCCTCATCAACGGTGACTGTAAATGTCTCAGCCTCTTTGTCGTACTCTACTGCTGTAATCTCTGCGGACTGTCCCGTAGTTGTTGCGGTGTCAGGTGCGACCATGACAATCATACCTACTTCGGGGGCGTCGTCCCAACCTGTAGCGTTTAATACGATAGTTGTACTTTCGGTAGCAGCCGAGTTTGGTGCAAAGGCACGATAGATTGTGATACCCTCTTGGTCTTCAGAAAGACCACCGCCAGGAACGTACTTACCCAACTGCCCTGCGTAGAAGTGGTCGAACCCCTTCTTGGGGTTGAGCAAGTCACCGCCAAGCAACTGGTTCTTCTTCAAAGTAGGATTAGTGTCACCCCACCAAATGAACTTACCACCACGTACTTCCTTTTGCGTTTCAAAATAAAATCCAAGGTTTGTAACCATGATAATCAGTTTTTTTGTTAATAACTTACAATTCTACTTTTTTTACGCCATTGATGATGTCATCCTCCTGTTGCTGAATCTGCTTGGGGGTGTAAGGCCTGATGTCACCGATGCTGTCCTTGAAGATTTCTTGGAAAGACTTTACGATGCTGTCAGCCTGCTCTGCATCATCTTTGTCGAGCGATACGTTATAGGTCTTCGCATACTTCTCGAAAGAGTTGTGCAAATCCCCTCGTACCTTCTTCTTGGCAATCTCAACAATGCTCTTGAACTTGGACTTCTTTGCTTCCTCGTTCTTGTAAGCCTTCAATTCGTCGATTTGGTCTTGCAACTCCTTCGAGATTTCAAAAGGCTTCGGCTCTGTATTCTTGCCAAGTTTCTTGTTTAACTCCGCAATCTGATTCTTGTACTCATTCTCTTTGGTCTCGAAAGCCTTTTGCTTGGATGTAAGACCTTTGGACGTTGCCGAAAATGCCGTGTTGATGTTAAACTTGATGTCATCCAAGATTCCATCGGCATCAATCGCCGTGCCCTCGTCATACTTCTTTGCAAAAAATTCAGAGAACTTGTCCTTGAAATCACCTGTCAGAGTCTCTTCCGTGTAACTTTTCTCGTTACAATAATCGTTTACTTTCTGTAAAACTTCTTCTTTTGTCATAGTTTTCTACTATTACGTTAGGTGCATAAAATTTTGCTTGCCACAAAGGTAAGGTGTTAAAAGTTAATTTGATATGGTAAGTTTTCCGAAAGTTTTATTATCATAAAAGAAAAATAATATATGTAATATGTACACGCATTTTTAAGGCGTAACTTTGTGGCAAGAAATTTCTAAACACCATACATTTTTGCAAGAATGGCTCGTAAACGTAACGACATAGTA
The DNA here is from genome assembly GCA_937892025.1 of uncultured Bacteroidales bacterium. Lineage (GTDB taxonomy): Bacteria > Bacteroidota > Bacteroidia > Bacteroidales > WCHB1-69 > UBA1205. Next base: position 61,317 of record CALAVA010000042.1, on the reverse strand, counting down.
TTAGCACCTTTGGAGGATGGCAACCAAAAGTATGCCATTCGTTCCAATGCTGATATTGTGTGCTTTACGGGCAACACGGGGGGAGGTAAATCGTATGCCCTTTATTATGCACCCATTGAATACCTTGCCATGAATGACAATGCAAAGATTGTCTGCTTTATGCGTAACGTGTCCGACTTCTGGGGTGCTGGCAAGGTAAATGACACGTTAAAGAAGATGTACCCACTTATTGACCGTTCCGTAAAGAAGCAGCCACATGACCCGATTGGTGAAATTATCCGCAACCAAACGGACATGGGCATGAAACTTTACAACGGCAGCGAGATTAAGTTTCAGCAGTTGGATAATGAAAGCCCGATTGTGATTGATAAGATTGCTAAAGGTCTGCAAGCAAAGAAACTTATCTTTGACGAGTGCAACAAGTTTGACTGGAGAACCATTACTGCATTCATGCCACGTCTGCGTTCTGATTCAAGTGGCAAGGCACAGATTTTCCTTGCACAGAACCCCGAAAGGGAATGCTTTTTACGTCAGTTGTGTGGCAAGGGTGAACATGGTGGTGGTTGGATAAACGATGATGGGTCTGTCGATAAGTCAATGGATGGCGTGGTGATGTACTTCAATATGCAGGAGGGTGACTTGAATAAGACCTATTTTGGAAGGACAAAGCGTGAGGTGTATGAGAAGTGCAAGGAACATATTGATGCTTTGATTGCAGTTGACCCAGACATGACATACGAGGACTTTATTCTTTCGATGGTGTTCTACACGTTTGACGTGCGTGACAACAAAAAAATGCTGTCAAAGAATAAGTCTTATCGTGGTCTGGCTGCAAACTCTTCGACCGCACTTTCGTCCTACAACGCAAATTGGAACTATTCAATTACGGATGAAGAGGACAATGCGGAGGAACTTGCAAACGTGCAGTTGCATACAACGGATGTGGAAAGGATGTTCCGCCCTATGGAACTGCCACGAAACAGTGAACTTGTAAAACGCTTTATGACCGTTGACATGGCGACCACGGGATTTGATAATCTTGTAATGAAGTATTGGGAACTTTATTCGCATTACGGATTTATCTGCAAGGACATCAAGTTTTCGATGAAGAACACCAACCGTGAAGCCGTGATGATGATGACATCTTTTCGGGACAAGCACGACTTGGACGAAAGGAACATGATACTTGATGTGCAGGGATTTGGTTTCTTGCGTGATTGTTTCCCCCGTGCCATATTGTTTTCCGGTGCATCACAGCCCAGCAAGCGTAGCAAGGCACAGTACAAGACATTGAAAGACGAATCGGCACACTTGGCAATGGAAATGATACAGAGCGGATTGATACACTATGACCCACGGTTGGCGGATATGCCGTATATGCACCAAAACATGAAACGTAGCGGTGCAACAACAATATTAAGGCACATGAAGTTTGAAAGTGTGATATTCCAGTTCAACAAGACACCAAACGGACGTATAGCAATGCTGGATAAGGAGAAGCAGAAACCATTGCTAAAAGGAATGTCGCCAGACTTGTTTGACAATGTGAATATACTTTGCGGTGGTACATACTATGATTGTTACAGGCTGCTGTCAACGGATGCAGGGTACATGAAAAAGCAACTGCAAGCGAGTGATATGTTCGCTATGTTGAACGTGACAAACAACGGAGAGCAAGAGATAGACACAAGAATAACAAGACGAAAGATACACCATTCATCAAGAATACTTAATATATTAAGCACTATATGATTCGAGAGCATGACATAAATTGGTTTCTTGAAGAACCGACAAGGCTAATCAAGATGAAGCCGTTTACCCGTGGAGGAAAGATGGGGGGACACGGGTATGAGGGTGAGGACTTGCTTAACAACCAGACATTGGAAACAGGGTTTGCGAATCTCACCTTGCACCCCATTTCGCAAGACACTTATATTACAGAGTATCGCCCTGACCTGCACCATATCATTCTTAATCAGTCTATTCCAAAGATTAAGGTCACGATTGACGGTGTACCACTCCCGTTTACGGAAATAACCCAAACGGCATCATTCCAGAAATTGATTCATTCTGCACACGTCAGGAACTTGACAGCCAATCCGATTGAGTTCAGCATCTGCAATGACGAGCCAACAGAAGAAGAGCAAAAGACGTTCAGCGAGATAAAGCAGGAATGGATGTGGCGAGGACTTGAATGGAACAAGTATCAAGCCATCAACACCTGCAAGCAATTAGGTAATTGCGGTGTGCTTTTCGCTTATGACAAGGAACTTGGCAAATATACCGTAACCAATTATTCGTATGAGGACGGGTATCAGATTGTGCCTAACTATGATGAGTACGGAAATGAAATTGCAAGGTCTTTGGTGTATCAGATAGAAAACAAGACCATCATTGACACCTATGATGCACAGAAACACTATCATTGCTCAATGGGTGAAGAAGGCTGGGAGATAAAGACAGAAATACATGGTTTTCGTTGTTGTCCGTTGTTGCATAAGCGTGGTAAGGTTGCTTGGGAATATGCGGAAAGCAGCATAGAGATGTGGGAACTGATGGCAAACATACAGGCAATCGCATTGAAACGATTTGGCACGTTTGCGTTGGTGTTCACGGGTGATATGGACACGGAATCATTCAAGCGTGATTCAAGCACACTTATCATCAATCTTTCAAGCGACACAACCAACGGAAAGCAGGATGCAAAGGTGTTGGAGTTCCCCGAGCCTCAGACGATGGATAAGTACCTAAAGACGTTGGAGGAAAAGATTTCACTCTTTAGTTCTACATCGTTCATTACACCTAAAGACATTACAACCTCAAATAGTGGTGGTAACGGTATTGCCCTTGCCATGTCAAATGACTATTCTTTGGCAACCCAGTCTGCAATGGATTGGAATCGTTTTGTCAATGATATGGTGTACCTGCATCAGCAGGGGCTTGACCTTGAAAATGGTGTAACTGACAAATACTCAAAAGTCAAGATTGGAGCAAAGATTATTCCTTGGTCATTGGAAACAAACAATACAAAGTTGATTAACCTTGGGATGGAGGCACCTTATCTTTCCACGCAGACCATTGTTGAAAGATGCCCTGATGCGGCACCAGATGAAATTGACCGCATTATTAAGGAGCGTGGAAGCCTTATCAGCAGAAACGACAAAACGATTGATGACAATGCGGACAAGGCTAATAGCATCGCCACTAATCGTAATGACATCATCCGTGACAACGAAGATAAAATAGAAGTTGAACCAGCACAAGTAAATTCATAAGACAATGACAGTAACAGAAATCATATTGGAGATAGTCTTACCCATCATAACACTTGTTGCAGGTGGTGGTTGGTTTGTGACTTACAAGGCATACAAACGTGGGGCAAATGGAGAAGCCACGCAAAAGGAAGCCGAGGGGTGGAAAGCCATGCAGGATGTGTACCAGCAGACGATTTCAGACTTGAAAGAAAGTTGTGAATACATCCGCAATGACAGGGATTTGCTTAGAAAAGAAAACGAAAAATTGCGAGAAGAAAACAATATGCTTCGAGATAAAATCATTGAACTTGAAAAGCAGATAACCGACCTTAGACGGGATATTGCAAGGCAAGGGCGACAGATAGAATCTTTAAGCGAAAAGAGAGGGAAGAAAGAATGATGAAATACTTTACAATTAAGGAACTTACGGCATCGGCGACAGCAAAACGAAAAGGCATAGACAATAAGCCGACACAAGACATTACAAATGCACTTGTGGCTTTGGTTGAGAATGTACTTGACCCACTTCGTGAAGCATACGGAAAACCGATTATCGTCACATCCGGTTATCGTTCTGTAAAGTTAAACAAGGCGGTAGGGGGTGCAGCCAACTCGCAACACACAAAAGGCGAGGCGGCAGACATAAGAAGCGTGAGCGATGACCCGAAAGAGAACAAGGTTATTTTTGACCTCATAAGGCAAATGAATCTCCCCTATGACCAACTAATCAATGAGTATAATTATGACTGGGTGCATGTGTCTTTCAGCAGATACAAGAAAAGAAAGCAGGTGTTGGCAGCCACAAAGAAAAATGGGAAAACAATATACACAATAGTGAAGTAATATGGAAACAAAAGACAAGAGGAATATTATTGGAAGCATACTTTGTTTCATATCATCCGCATTGTTCGGTGGCATTGCTATCGCATTCTGGATGATAAGGGAGGTGTATCAATCTGACAACTACAAATTTGATGTTGAAAAGGATGATATTTACAGATATTCCCTAATTGGTGCAGTCGGCTACATTGTAAATGTTATTTTGTTAAGGTTGGTGCTATGAAGAAAATGTTGCCGCTCATATTAGTTTTAACATTGCTTTCTTGTGCCACCAAGACAAAAGTTGAATATGTGGATAGGGAGGTAATCAAGTATGAGACAAAGATACAGCATGACACGTTAATCAACAACGTACATGACAGCGTGTTTCATACCATCTACCAAATTGGTGACACCGTATATAACACAAAGTATGTGCAGAAAATACAATATAAGGACAGGGTTGTAGAACGAATTGACACTTGTTATAGAGATTCTGTACATATCTTAAAGGAGAAAGTGACACAAGAAAAGAAAGTAATTCCAAATTGGTGTTATTATTCTTTGGTTAGTTGGATTATTATTATTATCTTTGCATTTGTAAAACTATATAGATGGCGACATTAGGCAGAAACATATCATTCCCGATTAAGAATGCAGATGATTCTTCTTTCCACGGGCTTGTGCTACGCAAGGCAACCGTGGATAGTGTGGTCATGTCACTTGGCGACAAGATTACGGGTGATGCGTACTACAAGAACAACCATCTGGAATGCACGATGCAGGAATATGTGGAATACAACGATGTCAAGTACACCCTTGTAAATCCACCTACCATTGTGCGTGAGGGATTGGTAAGCGACAATTCGGACTTAAAAGGTATGACAAAATACTCTTTTGAGTTCTACCATCCCATGTACATTCTTGCCAACCTGCCATTTAGCGATGTAGCCGTAAGTGATGATGAAAAACGGTATCTGTCTGAAAACAAGACATTCAACTGGATTGGTAAGCCACAAGACTACATTGACAAGATTAACAAGAACTTGGAGGGAACGGAATGGATTGTTGTAAAGTCTGGCTCTTTCCCAGAGGAGAAAGATGATGAGTTAAGCGAAGTTCTTTCCTTTGACAATAACACCATTGCTGATTCCTTAAAGACGGGATATGAAACGTGGGGTTTGCCATACGTTGTTTCGCAGATAAAGAGCGGAGAGCAATATTATTCCAATGGCAAACGATTCAAGGTTGAATTTGGTTTACCATCCAACGAGATTGTTGTAAACAACGAAAACTTTGTCTTTCAGTTTGGTAAAGATGTAGGCTTGAAGAACAATTCCCGAACACCACGAAACAACAAGATAATCACCCGAATTGCAGGATATGGAAGCGAGAACAACATCCCGTATGGCTATCCGCAAATAAGGTGGTACGGCAATCCTAATTGGAAATACACAATAAATAGCAATTCTGCCGACCCTAATTCTTATCCCATTTATGATGGGATTGTAGGCGGCGCAGTCGTAAAACTTATCAAGCACCCGTTCACAAGAACACACTTGATGCCATCCGTTTATAGCGAAAGCGTGTTCAACAAGGTTAGCCCTTATCTTTCAGATGGGAGTACAAATCCGAACTATAACCCCGACATTGAACTTGTTGACTACTACGATGCAGTTTCTACACAGGATTGGCAGTACGTAAATGAAATAAACCTGCTTGCACCATCATACGAAAGCCACGAATTTGACATCAAGCCAGAGATGGATGATGGGCAAAGCAATGTGACGATTTTAGGTGCAACACCGCTAAATGACGACCTTACTCCTGCAAGTGGATGGGATGACAGCATAGATGATGATGGCAATTATGTTCAATCCTATTTCCAATTAACATTGCCAACACTTTCTTTTGACTTGTACGCTTGTGCGGCAATTACAGAGGAAATGCAGGTGAACATGCGTAGTGGTGCTTGTCTTGGATGCACGTTTACGGTATATGTAGATTGGGAGGACTACAAAAGTAATTTCTATGATTCTGATGGAAATTTCTTGCCTAATGGTGAACAGCGTGATTTGACAAAATACCCAAAGTCAAACTTGGGAAGCATCAATATTGTCGTACAGAAAGACACTAACACTTTCGGCACGTTGATGCCTAACAGGTATCAATACCCCAGCAACGGTAATGAGTTTGTTGTATTGGGCATATCTCTTCCACAAGAGTATATCACCAATGCGGAACAAAGGCTGGACGATGAAATGAAGTCGTACATGCTGGAGAACAACGTGTACTATTACGACTATCCATTGAAGTTTGATGAGGCATTCCTTTACAACCACACGGATATTCTTGAACAGATACGCCCCAATACGGTTATACGATTTGGTTTTGGTGGCAATGCTGAGCCTTTGTCGTTGTTTGTCAAGCAACTTACTATCAAGTATGGTGAAGGTGTTTTGCCGCAATATGACATTACGCTTACTGATAACATTGAAATTGTACTTAACCAGTTAGGACAGGTTGCTGATAGTGTTGAAAAGTTAGGTTCTTTGGTTGCCGTTCTTCGTCAGACTTACAACAGAAACATTTGGTCTGAACTGGAGAAAAAACTTTCAAAGGTAAAGAATGACAGTACGCCTTACAAGATAGGTGTAGGGGAACTTGAAGTTGATAGAAATGCTACCATACATGGCAATTCTTCCGTAAATGGGAATGAAAGTGTAGGAGGAAACCAAACCGTAAGTGGGACATCCCGTTTACAGGGAGATGTGTTCTTCGGAAAGCCTACGGGTGACGGAGTTGAGCACAACCAAGTTTTGAGGTCAACGCTGTACAATGCAGGATTTGCAGGGTGGAATATTGACGAATATGGCAATTTGGAGGTGGCATCGCTTAAAGTTCGTGATTACTTGGAGGTTGATGAACTACGCATCAATCGACTGCAAGCACAAGAGGGTGATACCATATTCACCGACAACGACCAAATTGAAGACATTACGGAAGGAGATGATTCCACTTACATCCTTACATTCAAGGAAAAATGGGAGGGGTACTTTACAGCACAGCGTTACGGAAACATCTTAAAGGGAATCATCAACACCCTTGCTGCTAATTACGTTGCCGAAAGGGAAGGTCGTTTGCCCGTGGTTGACCCAGAATCAGCGGAGTGGGAGGAGCAGCAGTATGACGCTGGCAACAACAAGTATTTCACATCGTGGATGTATGTTGTTGCTGACAGAAACACCGACAACACCCTTGGACTGAATCAGGTACGTGTGGCTTTGTTCCCAGACAATGAAATAGCACAAGACAAGAACTTTGCACCCTGCATTGACATGGTGGTGGGGCGTTGGGGATGTCTGAACTATGAAACTGAAAATGCATCTGAACTTGCATCCATCAAGCAACGCCAGTCTTTCTTCTACATCTCCACCTCTGAAGGTCGTCTGATGAAACTCAATTCCGTTTCATCTCCGATTCTTGAAGAAGGGAACTTTGGCACGGTTCTTGGCAATATCCCCGACTTTATCCGTCAATGGGGCAGTTGGGAAAGATTGCTGAGAGAGCATCCTCATTTGGCGGACAGGGATTATCTCTATGCACAAGGTCTGATTTATTCAGACTTGATTAAGGTGGATATAAAGGGTGCTCCCGTTCCTGTTACTGTGCATTGCGGTGATTGGGTGGATGGCAATACTGCAAGCGGAACATGGACTGATGAATATGGCGATACGGTAAACCTGCCTGCACCCAAGCACGGTATATATTACAACACGTCTTGGAATGTAAAATCACAGCAGTTTGAAACGCACACCGTCCGTCACAAATCTGGCACATGGGTATGTCTGATTAGCCAACCTGTTGTCGTGGGTGGAGTGAGCACCTATCACGAACCTGCATGGAACTCTCTGTATTGGCGTTTGGTGGATGGGAACGAGAACTACACGATTGAGTTTGTATCAAGCAATGGCGACAAGTTTCGTGTGGGCGATGTACAGACCACGGTTACACCTCACCTATACATCGGGAATGTGGATATAACAAGCGACATTTCTGATTCCTATTGGTCTTGGACAAGAATCTCGCAAAATGGGCAAGCGGCAACAGCAGCCGATGCTGTATGGGACTCAAACCATACAACCACAAGGGTGCTTTCACTTACCAATGATGATATGCCAGTAGGGTGGACGCGAGGATGGAAAACTGTGTTTACCTGTACAGTTGTGGTGAATGACGGAAGAACAACAAGAATAGTTGATAACCAAGTAATTGTATAAATATGGGAACAAGACTAAACATATCTCAGCCGATGGTGGTGGACACCACACTTACACCACTAACGGACTTTTTTGACCTTGTAGCATCAGACACCTTGGAACAATGGTATGATGTGAGTGCGGCTGCTGGTTCACAGTTCAGCCCTAACCGTCAAAGCACACCACTTGTGCTTACCCCTATTGTTCAGGCTTACGACCCCGACAGCGGAAGGAAGTACACCATCACGTCATACACAACAATACATTGGTACACTTATGTGTTGAATGAATCTACGGGCGTGTATGCCGAGACGGAAATTACATCCACAACCAACACGGATGATTACTACAAATCAGGAACTACACTTGTGGTTAGAAAGAACGTGGCGACCAATACAGGTGTTGAGATTCGATGTGTGGTTGATTATGTTGACCCACGTAGCACCAATGACACCATAAGGTTGACGGCATCCGTGAAGTTGACAACAAATCAAGATGCAACAGTCAATATGCCCTTTATAACGGTATTGGCTGAAAAAAACACACCTTATAATCCATTGGGTACAGCCTCTTCGCAAAAGACGTTTGTTGCAAAGGCGATGGTGGAAAATGCAGATAAGACCAATGACGTATATTTCCTTTGGTATGCAACGGATGACACTCATACGACAGAAACGCTGATAGATGAGACAACGACAATTAGCGGTGTATCTGTTCCTGTGTTTCCTTGTTATGTGAGCGGACAGGGCACGAGCACGCTTGTGGTGGATGCTCTGTACACAGAGAAAATAAACATCATTTGCAGGTGCAAGGCAAGCAGCAGTGCATCCACTCCTCTTTATCCGTCAAAGCGTTACCTCACAATGTCTTGGGATGTGCCATCGCTTGATTCCATCACATACACTAATGATGGTTCGGCGGTAAACCTTGCAAGCAATGGCAAAAGATTCCGCCAGATTGTTAATGCGGATGGAAAAACGCTTAACGATAGCATTGTAGGCAGTAATCTTCTGTTCAAGTGGACTAAATACAGAACATCCATTCTTAGCAACAATTCTCCGCAGGCAGATGTCATAGGATGGGGGACAGAGATGTTTTTGGAATCGTCAGACCTTATCAATGTCAAGACCAACGGACAGATGCCTTCAACCATAGTGGGAGCAGAGGTCTATCTACGTGGGGCATACGAAGTGGTTTATGACAGAAGTGGAAATCCAGTTACGTCAAGCGGTGCGTTAGTTTATCAGCGAGTATAATTCATTAAAAATTTAAGAATATGGCATTAGACACTTCACTTTATCTGGCAAGCAGGGATATAGCACTCCGTAGCGGAATGCTTGCCACAAGATACCGCACCGTAGATGGGCGGTACATTCTTAACGACCGAGACCTGAAACGTGTTCGCTTTACGACAGATGAATACATTACGGGGCTGACGGGAATTGAAAAAATCAGCAAACGTGAGGCAGATGAACTTATTAAGGCAAATGGTTACAAGTTTGGTGACGAAGGATTGAACATTGAAGATGGCACATCAAACCATCAGGAGGGAATCCAAGAGGAGGAACAAGAAGTTAAAACAGAAAATACAGAAGAAGAATGAGCACAATTAGTAATAGATTTTTTGTGACAGCCATTGATGATGGCTCTACCTTGCACGGTGAACTTCGTGCAACCAAGTCCTTGTCACAGGCATGGAACGGGTCGGGGGCAGTGCCAAATTGGACAACAACCACCAATGGAACTTACACCAACGCACCTATCATATACTTATCCCTGTTGAGAGGTTCTACTCCAGTAGTACCAAACGCAGGCAGTACATCGTGGCAATACAACGGAGTCAGCATTACATTTTCAAGTTCGGGCTCAACAAAAGTGTTTGCCGTGGGGGAGACAACAGTTAGTTGCCAAGGATATGAAAGTATAGACGGGCGTTTCTTTGTTATCAACGAGTATCCTATGGACAGCACGCATTTTGTACCAGCCTTGGCTATCATCGGAAACCTTGCAAGTTCAACCAACCCAGATACGGACTCTATTACGTTGAATGGAGCATATTCAATCGGGCAAACATCATCAATAGATTTTTCTGTAACCGCAAATGTCCGTATTTCTCGTATCACCTCCAATGGCTATTTTGGGCAAATCAACTTTGTCGGTGGAAAGTCCGACATAACAGAGGCGGGGGGGTATGTGATAGCATACGCTCAGTTGTACAACCAAAGCGGCAGTCCTATTAGCAACAATGATTTTTCTGTGAGATACACATTGAATGATGCCCCCAGCACGATGGGCAGTGATGTAACGGAAAATAGCACAACATATCAAGATGCCATCAAAATATTGGAATCAAATGTGATAGACTATGCAACATTGAAATGCGAGTTTCTTTACTCGGTTGATGGTACGCAGCAAGTTGTCTTTACCGTCATAGAGGGCATTGATGACCGGCAGGATGATGAATACCTGTACGTGCAGCGTAGCGGATTGAATGGTAACAACGCATCCTTGCATAGTGGTGATAACCCCGTATCTTTTGAGTTTTTTGTTGGAACGGCAAGCGATGCCACCGCACAAACAGGTTGGGCGTTCAAGATAAAACTATACAAGGCAGATGCTGTGGAAATTACTGATAGCGTTTCAGAACTTTCGGCGTATAACACAGGGATTACCGCACGGACAGACGGCTATTATATTCTCAGCACTGATAGCACAAGCCATAAGGCTACCCTTAACATTCCTTATAGCCTCGTCAAAAATAAGGCAAGTGATTTTCTCTCTGGCATTATCTACGCAACAACAACATGATTATATATGGCAGAACCAAAAACCATATCAAACCATTTCTCCGTTACCACGGTTGAGGATGGGGAGGATGCCGTGCTCTACGAAGTGGAGTGCAACATGGAAAACATTGTGATTGCGTCAGACACAACAAGCAAGAGTGTTACCCCCACATTCAGATTTTATCGGAAAGTGGGGGCTGGGACACGTACAGCCTATGCTGCATATTGGAGGGTTTTCTTTCGTGCTGGAACAACCTACACCTCGCAAGCGTCAAGTGGTGGAACGACCTCCGCAACACCATCCTTGACGGTCACGACATCCATTGATGCAGTTGTCTGCTTCCTTTATTCGGCAGGGTCTTCAAGCACAACAGACTATCTTGCAAAGTGTGAGATAGCCGTGGTGAAGAATGGGGACACAGGAATACAAGGCAAGATGTCTCGTGTACCTTACTATGCAGGGATGTGGGGTGACGTGTCGGGGCAGTCATTTGTGGTGACTGACTACATGACCCCTTATGTCAACATAGGGTCGGAGGAGTCACCAGACTGCAAAATCTTTGTCGGGGATAATGGCACATACACTTTCCCCACGACACTTACCACCTATGATAACAGCAGTGACTGGGCGGCTATGGACACAGAGTTTAAGTACCTTATTACTGAGGCTGTCATTTCAAAGTTTGGGCAATTTGGTTCAAGTATTTTCAATGGGGATTATCAGTATTCGCAACATGGGATTGTTGGTACGGCTGACAGTACGTCTTGGACGACTTTCTCCCCATCATTCATTTCCGGGAGTTCATACTCATTGTTTGAAGGAAAGTTGAATACAGGGGGGCATACGACATACGGAAACAAACTTAATGTAGGCAGTGTGTTTTTAGTGTCTGGAATTTCCTACACAGTGTTTACCGCTTTCTATAATGGAGGTTCGACGAACCTCTATGTGGGGTTGCTACGTGGGTCAGTATGGAAGCAGATTCTGACCAGTAACACCAAAAATAGTGATACAACAGTTACTGCGACTTTTACAGTGAGTACGAGCGGCTGGTATAATGTCGCAGTGTATGGTGGTGTTGCTGACATTTTTAATGTAACGATTTCCTCTACTTCTCAATTTGTGCCGAACTATGCAGTGGATTTGTTGCAGGGTCTTCTTGCCTGCAACAAGGGGTATTTTCGCAATGTGACGGTAGAGGGAATGATAAGCAATCTTGTGCAGGAGATTACCGATAGCAATGCTGGTAATTTCGGTGTGTATTCAGGAACTTCTCTTTTTCTAAACCCATTGAAATGTGGCAATGTGTTGAAAGTGACGGCGGCATCAACTCTTCAATACATACATCTTCCTATTGCCTATTATGATAGCGGTATTGAAATATATCCAACAGAGTCGTTCTCTATTGCCGATGTTGATAGACTTCGGCAGATGGTAGGCAAAAAGATGTATTTGCTGATTAAGAATCAGAATCAAATGTCCATTTCTGCGGGTGGCTCGAATGACATACCACCCTTGCTTGTAGTAAAGAGCACCACCCCAAACAAGATTCCTCAAGGAATAAGCACAGACGCACAAAGTTTGACTACACTAAGTACCAGTGCTTATCGTTCTAAGTATATCACAGCGACAGGGACGTTAGGCTACTTTTTTATTTTAGAATGTAAGATGGGAACTTTCAATGATTATGAGTGCATCTACTGGGAGGTTGAAAGATACACCAATCTGTTGGATGAAGTTGCTTAGATAATATCAAAACATTTTATTAAACAATTAAAAAATAGAAAAAAATTATGAGTACATTCAAAAATGCTTTAACGGCTGAGATGCAAGCCATTTCGCAATCGGGTGCTACAAATTCGACATTGGGAGGGTATCAAATTCCCCTGTTTGATGCAAACGGCACGCTTATTGACAGACAGACGATAACCAAAATTTCATCTGTCGTTGGTGCATCAAAGGATGAGAACGAACTGCTGGTTGACTTAGGACTGCCATCGGGTCTGATGTGGGCGACACGGAACTTGGACGTGACAAGGCAGAACGGCTTTGCGGAATCCGTCTATCAGTATGAGTGCTCCTTCTTCTCTTGGGGCAACACGTTCGGCATCAATCCGAAAGCAGGTGTAACGAGTGGCACAAATGCCTTTGTGGGCAATTACGATTGGGGTACGACCAATGACGGGACGTATGCAGACACGTATGGTGCAAGCATCACAGCCACCACCTTTGGTGGCAACAACTGCGGTCTTGGCAATGATGCTGCAAGGATGAATCTCGGTGGTAACTGGAGGCTTCCCACTACTGAAGAGTTTTCCGAGTTATATTCTAATTGTGACACCATCACATCGGATGGCACTGTTCTCTCTTCTACAGACCGTAGGACTACTGTGAACGGTATTACAGGTTTGCTGTTGCGTTCTAAAATCAATGGTAAGAGGCTCTTTTTCCCTTGCTCTGGTAACGGTAACGGTTCGTCGTGGAACAATCGTGGTGCGAATGGCGTCTACTGGTCGTCATCGCTCTACTCCGCTTCGCAAGGTAGGAACTTGAACTTTAACAGCGGCGGCGTGAATCCGCAGAACAACAATAATAGGTTCTACGGCTTCGCCGTTCGGGCGGTTCAGTAATATCTTTCCTACCCTAAAAGAACAAACAAAACAAATTACAAACCAATCTCATTCTTTCCTTCGGACATGCCCCCAGCCATCACAAGATGGCAGAAGGCATGAACGTGGGGAAGAATGAGTTAAAATAAAAAAAATGACTATAGCAGAGATTATAGAGATAGAGAGCAAGCGAACGAACGTAGATGAGTTCAACGTGGTTCACTTCTTAAAGGAGGGCGAGTTTTATCGTGCTCACGACTGGAGTGCATGGATTATGTCTAAGTTCCCGTTTGGGGCGGCAGCGGAAAAACCAATGGGAGTGACAGTTAAACGTCTGAAAGACGGGTATCTTGATGCTTTTGTCGGATTCCCCGTTTCTTCGTTGGGCAAGTATGTGCCTAATGACGGTTCGGTTGAGTTTAAGCCAGTAAGCGATGTGCAGATAGATGTTGTGGTAGAGTTGCCCGTGGAGATTGGCGAAGTAAGTTTTGAAAATCTAAATCGTCAGAAAGAGGATTGGAAGAACTCTTTACCGTTGACGGAGGGGAAAAAGAAACGCAGAGAGGAAAGAGAGGTTAGGGATGCAGAGCCTCGCATCACAAGAATAAGTGATGTCATTGGTCGTGTACTGGCTTTTCAGTTGGAATCAAAATCTCCTATTGAGGCGTATGATTTCTTGCGCTCTCTTCGACAGGACATAACCAAATTATTTTAATAATAAAATAGGGGGGGCGGTTCGGAAAGATATTCACAGGTCACACGTCTTTCGTCTTTGTGGATGCGAGAAAAAGAGAAGAATCCTAATGGTCTTGCCATTTAGTACAACCCTGTTAGGCTTTCGTATAAGGATGTGACCGATAGGCTCTTTTTCCCTTGCTCTGGTAACGGTAACGGTTCGTCGTGGAACAATCGTGGTGCGAATGGCGTCTACTGGTCGTCATCGCTCTACTCCGCTTCGCAAGGTAGGAACTTGAACTTTAACAGCGGCGGCGTGAATCCGCAGAACAACAATAATAGGTTCTACGGCTTCGCCGTTCGGGCGGTTCAGCATACAATTCTGATAGCCCCCTTTTTATTACCTTATTACGAAAGATGAAACTGACTCGACAACAAATGCTACTTGACCTTTATGTGGCTTATTATAGTGCGAGAAAACACAAAGGACGACGTTCTTACGTAAAGAAGTGGGAGGCAAACCTAAAACAGAACATGGAGGAACTGTGCGATGAACTGTACAGCCGAACTTATAAGCCTTTGCCCAGCAAGTGTTTTGTTGTGGACTATCCAAAGAAGAGGGAAATCTTTGCAGCGGTGTTCCGTGACAGGATTGTGCATCATCTTTACTTCAACTATACACACGCTTTATTTGAACGGACATTCATACAGGATGCCTATTCCTGCATCAAGGACAGGGGGACGCACTACGGAATAGATAGGGTTAAGGATTTTTGTCGAAAGGAATCAAGGAACTGGCAAAGAAAGTGCTATGTTCTGCATTTGGATGTTCGGGGTTATTTCATGCACATAAACAGAAACATATTGCTTGGCATTACGATGGGGAGTATAAAGAAAATGTCAACGCACAGAGTGGATTCAGAATCATGGAAGACGTGGGGTGACGTATTGGATATGGACTTTGTGCTGTGGCTGACGGAACTGATTGTAATGCTGAATCCGAGGGAGAACTGCATCATCATTGGGACTGAATCAAACTGGGATGGTCTGGATGCGGCAAAAAGTATGCTGCACATAGAAGATGGGCTTGGCTTGCCTATCGGGAATCTGACATCTCAGTTGTTCTCAAATGTGTATCTGAATGTGCTTGACCAGTATATGAAGCGTGTGTTGAAGTGTCGGTATTATGGAAGGTATGTGGATGATGCGGTGGTGGTATCGGCTGACAAGGCTTACCTTTTGTCTCTTGTTCCTGTTGTGGATAAGTTTTTGTCTGACAAGTTGGGGCTTGAATTGCATAGGGGCAAGACAACAATTCAAGAGGTGCATAGAGGAGTGGAGTTTCTTGGCTCTTGGCTTTTGCCATACCGCACATATATTTCTAATCATGCCTTGCAACGGATTAAGAAAAAGATACAGGAGATGAATTGCTCAAATCCTGTGCTGGTGCTACGTTCCGTAAATAGTTACCTTGGCTTGCTACAACATACGAACTCTTACAAGAATCTTCGGTCTCTTTTTATGCGTAGTCAATTCATGCGTTTTGGAGTGTTTGACAGCGGAATGAGAAAATTGGTGGACAGGAGGAAGTATTATACAAGGGTGTAACCGTAAAAATATATAACAAATATTGCTATTTAAGTGCCTATGTTTTAGTGGGTTACAAATTAAAGAGGGGAAGAAAAATTATTTTTCCCCTTTTTTTAATGTGTATAAAGTGTTAGCAACCAATAGGTTACAAAAATAATACAGACTTGATAAAGTAGGATATTGTTTAATAAATCTTTTGCCATATCTTTGCATTGTGGTACCACAAAAACTCTATCATTTACTAATCACAAAAAAAAGAAAAAAACTATGGCAGAGATTATTCAACTTCCAGAGAATGGCGGCAACAGTGGTGTCGGTAACATTCCATTCTCTATTCCACTCGGAGGTTTCGGTGGATTTGGTAACGGATTCGGCGGTGGCTTTGGCTACGGCATGAATGGCATTGCTGACCTCTTTGGTCTTGCAATCATCGCATCCATGTTTGGATGGAACGGCGGCAACGGCTTTGGCGGTTGGGGCGGAGGCAACAATGGTCAACTTGGCTTCCTTGCTAATCAGTTAAACAATGACAGCGGACGTGAACTGATTATGAATGCAGTCACTTCGCAGGGTGAGGCTAACCGTTCAGCCGTTCAGAGCCTTGCAAACGCTATCGGTCAGGACTTCAACCTTGTCAACAGCGGTGTGCAGAACGTACAGAACGCTTTGCAGTCCCTCGCACTCCAGCAAGCAGTCAGCGTACCTCAGATTATCAACTCCTTGCAGTTGGGCAACCAGACCCTTGCACAGCAGTTCCAAAATTGTTGCTGTGAGCAGAAACTTCTTACCACGGAGCAGGGTTATCAGGCACAGATTCGTACCATTGAGCAGACAGGTACGCTCTCGAACCAAGCAAACGTCAACACTGCACAGATTCGCGCAGACATCGCACAGCAGACTACGTTCATCAACGAAAAATTCTGTGACCTCGAAAAGCGTGAGTTGCAGTCGAAGATTGACACGCAAGCAGACATCATCACGCAGCTTCGCAATGCAGCCGACAACGCCAACCAGACAAACCAGATTATCGGTTATGTCAACAGCGTCGTAAGTCCATTGCAGACTAAGGTGAACGAGATTGCAAGCAAGCAGTTGCCTACTGTTCCTGTGGTTTACCCGAATATTCAGGCTGTAAATAACACTCCGTACAACGGCGGTTATGGCTTTTGGGGCAACGGTTTCGGTAACAGCATTGTGTTTTAATTAACGGAAATAGGAGGTAAAAAGTATGACTTGTTTCAATAACGTAACAACGAATGCAGGGGGTATTCCGTTACTTACATCTACGACAACCACCATTGGTACTGACACCATCGACATCTCGTTAGGTTTTCGCAGAATTCAGCCGTTGGGTTACTTTACTGTCCGAATCTCGGATGTAATACCAACAGGCACAACTGCCACCTTGCCTATCACATTGACGCTGAACGGAACTACACGGGCTTTGACGCTGCCAAACGGCACACCGCTGACCGCAGCGGCATTGATTAACACAAGTGTCATATTGGTCTACAACGACCGTTTCAACAGTGCTTTGATGCTGATGTCACGTACTATTGCGTAAACGAAGTAATAACAATTAAAAAAGCAAGACGATGGATTTTAATTCACTTGGTAACGGTAATCCGTTTTACGTGCTCCGCAAAGGAGAGAAGCCAGTTTTGGAAGTGGGTGTGGTAAAGAGCAAAACACAGCCAAGAGCCAAATTCCCAACGCAGACCCCGAACATCATGCAAGGTGTTCAAATACAGCAGGTGATTGATGTAACGGCAACCATCAACGGAAAGGATGAGACGTTCCCTGACATTCCCGTAAACGTGGAAATTGCCGCAAGAGGTAATGACACCTTTAGCGGCAGTCGAGAGGCAATGCTTCAAGCCGTAGATGCCATGTTGCAGACATCAAAGAAAGCAATCGACCAGATACCTTATCATAAGAGTGTCATTGCCGAAAGTGAAAAGATGCTGGAGGTCTTGAATCCTCAGTATGCTGACAACAAACGTCAAGCACGGACGATTCAATCTTTAGAGGAAAAGCAGAGGGCTACAGACCAGAAATTGGCGACGCTTGAACAGCAAAACGCTGAAATGCTTTCTATCCTTCGTTCATTGAATGGGTCTCCATCACCAAGTTCTGTTTAATCCGTTGTCTTGTCAAAAAAAGAAAGGAACAAAATTATGGGATATTTGATTCTGAATACAGACCGTGACGATGAGATGAAGAATCTTCGTCATAACATGAGGCGTATGTATCGCCACGATGGTACGATGCCAATGATGCGTCACGATGGTAGCACTAAAGAGCACTATTATCGTATGGGTTACAAGCACGCCGTAGAGGACATGGATGACGACTGGTGCGAGGATGAATACTACCGCCGTGCAAGAGATGCAAGGGGTAGATACATTTAGAAAAAAAATGTGAACATGGAATTGGGGATTACGTTAAGTTTTCCCCGATTCCTTAACTTATAAAAACAGACAAGTTAAAAAAAAAGGAAAAATTTAACATGGCAAATACATTGATGAACTATTTGATTCCGTCTGACATGGAACAATACCTGTCATTCTACGGAATGCACTTCAACAAGAAACTCTGTGACTTTGCTGTAAGCAAGATGGAGAAAGAGGACAAGGCTACTGGTGCAATGAAAAAAATTACACCTATGACTTTGGAGGAGTTGAAGCCAATTCTTGAAAAGAACAAAGTCGAGGTCGAGAGCAATGACTGGTATGATGCCTTGTATTTGGCGAATATGGTCAAAGCGGATTATTGGGGCAGTTCAATCGAGGACGAGGCACACATGGCAAAGTACATTGAAGACGTAATTAACGACCCTGACGGATATGAGGGGATTGTGTTTTCACGATTCCTTGCTGATTGTAGTGCAAAGGGTGGGGTTATTTTCTGGGATATGCTTATATGAAAACAAGGTACATTGATATACCCGATGACAAGTGGGGCATTCTTTTCATCTATGATTTTGACATCATGGATGCAGATGAAATGGGTGGAATAATGGAGTCGTTCGGGTTGCCTGAACATAAGATAAACGAAGCCATTAAAATCCTTTTAGGGGTCAACACGGGTATGACCATTTCTCGCGAGGATTTGCGGATGAGTGTCATATTTGTTGGTGCCGCTTCGTCTATGGAGCAGTTCGCCGATACTGTCGCCCATGAATGCGACCATGTTCAAACCGCCATTTGTGATTACTACAATGTTCCTTATGGCAGCGAGGATGCCGCTTGGACTCAAGGGTATATCATTAGGCGTATCGCACATGAGATTAAAAACGATATATTAAGGCATTAAACTTTATGGAAAGAGAAAAACTTTTACAGGAGCACAAGGTAACACTCGAAAGCCTTGTAGAGAAAACAAAATTCTGTTATTCGGAAGAGTTCTACAAACTTGACGAGTTTGAAAAACAGAAGTATCAGAAGGACAAGATGGCTACAGAGGGTCATCTAAGTACGCTGTGCAATATCCTTTGGGGTGCAAAGATTCAACTTAACGGAGGTCTTGCTGATATGTTTGCGTTAAGTATTCTTGGCTCAATGTTCAATGGAGGTGGATTTGGTTCTATGCCACCGATGCCAAAGTTGGAAGAAAAGGACTTTGAAAACGTAGAAAACGCAAATAAAGCCGAATAAGCCACGTTTTTCTTATAGGTGGTAGTTTGTACCTAAAAGCAATAAAATAGCCGTAGAACGCTTGATTTGGGCGAAATACGGCTATTTGTTGTTATATTATAGTTCGTTGTGCTTTATGAAATGGGGATAATCCTCTTTCTTTGGATTAAATAGAAGAACTTTAGGAACAACACCCTTAACATAAAAATTCCACGCCTTAATAATAAGTGCCGCATTTACACTTTTTAGCGTCACCTTGGTGGAGCACATTTTGTTTCGCTGTAATTTTTCTCTTAAAATATCCACAACCTTATGTTTGCTCGTTCCCATTCGGCAAAGGTCTTCAAAAAAATCTTTTACAAAATCCCTTTTGTATGCCCCATATCTTATAAGAAAATAGTACGCACCGCCGATTGTTGATGTATCTACAAATGGGGCTTTGTTCCTCATGCTTGTGCCAAACTCACCTGCTTCTATAAAAAGTTCTCTGTCCCGATTGAAGAAGTCTATCATCTGTGAATTTGTGCGTTTCGCATCTGCTCCAAGTCCTGTGTTTGAAATTGCGAGATTGTTCACAAGACGGAATGCAACATTGACCACCGATGCAACCGATGTGTAATGTTTTATCCCTTGCATCCCAATAAGTTGTCCCAATGTGCGGCTTCTTCCACAATCAAACGTAGTAAATGCTTCGTGCTCCACTCCTCTTGTAACAAATGTCTGGATGGGTGTGTTCGACTGAATGACTGCATACAATCGGTGATGCCCATTCAGCAATACATCATTTAGGTCAAACACGATGGGTTCGCCATTTAGCAACCATTTACCCTCTCTCATGGTTGTCGCATAACTATTGACAACCCCCTTGCTGATGTTGCGATTTCCACCGCTTTTTGCCAAATACTCCTGTGCCTTTTGCGGAGTAATGGTTTCTACAATGCTTGTAGCCATAATAATTTGATTTTTAATTGAACAATGTGCAGGACTGACACCTGCTATTTATATTTTGCGTGTTGTTATTTGTTGTGTTCCCACTTTAGGATTTCATCTATAAACTCATCGACGCTACTACACCAAACGGGGTTCTTTAGTTCGCACAAGAATAAGTCTAATGCTGCTTTCTGTGATTTAACGCCCACATATTCGCTCCAATAGCCTACACCATGAACGCCATTTTTAACCCTTGTGGAATAGTCAAGCCAACACGCATCAACAAACTCTGCACAAATGCAAACACTAATTCCTGCACTCCTAATCTTCTGCCGAATTTCCTCAGAATTTTCTTTGAGGATAAAGCATTTGTCTTTTGTCTCCATAAGCGTCAATCTTCTACTTCAACTCCTTTTTCTTTCAACCATTCTCGCAAATCAAGCAACAAATTATTTTCCAAATGTTCTTTCACTTCTTGTGCATCGCCGCAAGTTAGTTTCTTAAACTCTTTCATCATACATTCCGATGAAATAAATTCATACGCAAAGTTTACGCAAAACGTGTGAAAATCTTTTCTTGTTATCTGTTCCATAATCATTGTTTTTAATCCCTTAAACTACTTTCTAAAAGTTTTATACGTTTCTTGATTGCATCCTTCATACTTTCAAGTGCACATATTTGTGATTCTACTATGCGTTTTGGTGATTCGTCTTCAAGATGCCATTGTAGGATGCTTCCATCGACACCGCCTTTTATAACGATACCACCAACCCATTTCTCTGTTTGAAAACCAGTCGGGTACTCCCTCTCAATAGGGTTAATATCTGTTATTATATCTATCATAGGTATTCAAGTTCGTAAAGTTTGTGTACAGCATCCATCTTCCGTAGTCTCTCGATGTAGTCATCATCACATATATAACTATTAAGTTCCTCCGTTTTTATCGTTTCAGACCAAATCTTTGCACCAACATACAATGCCCTATAATCCTTGCCATCACCATAATAATCACGAAGACACTTAATACTCAACTTATTCTTCTCTGCATATTCCTTTGCAAGTTCATAACTGCTAAATATTTCTTCGTCTATAGGTGCATTATCTATAAAGTTTGGTGTGCCGTCTTTTTTGAAACCGACAAGCCTAATAAGTTGAACATGATAAACAATTCTTGATTCTTCCATAAGCGTTTAAGTTTAGAGGTGATTTAAGTTTGGAAAGTATCTTCGTTCTGACTCGCTCCATTTTGCAACACAACCACAGTGTTGACAGCGAAAATCAAGACCCTCAACCGCATACCCCTCGCGTGAGCATTGTGGACACAAAATATCATACTTCTTTGGTATCGTTATGAAGTGCGACTGGAATGAATCTCCCGAATCAAGAGCACCAGAATCATACATACTCTTGATGAGTGCGAGAATATCACGCACAGACGCTTCGGATAACTCCTGCGACCTTTCATGCAAAAGGTTGTTCAAAAGCCTCTGAACCTCGGCACCCGTAAAGCGATAATCTTCAAGCGTACTTGCCTTGTCTTGTATGTCGCTTCTGTATTCCTGTTCAAGATATTCTCTTAATTGCCTACAACTTTGCTGCTCCAAAAGTATCTCCGCATCACGTTTGAACTTTGCGAGGTATTCTTCTTCATCCTCGCTCGGTATGTTCCGCTTAAATTCCGCTTCATCGTAGATGTTTGCATAGGCTACCCGAATATCCTCACCTAAAACCACTTGAGTGACAAAGAGGTATTCCTGCAAAGTAAAGTCCACCATTCTTGTGTGGAGGGTATTTTGTGTGTCAAGATATGAAAGCATATTATTTTACAATTTCGTTAAATACATACAACTCTGCCCCTGCTTGTTCATTCATCCTTTTTATTATCAACTTAACAAGTTTGCGTCTCAAAGAATAGTCGCGGATAAGCATCGTTGCCTTTGACTTTATTTCCTCAATAACATATTGCCCAGTCTTACAGTTGAAATAAAAGAAGTCACAATGATACCCAACCGCTTTTTCGTCAACTCTTTCAACCACCTTTGTCTTTGTTTTCAGTTGTATGGTTACATACTTGACCTGTTTAGGCAGGAGTTCAAAATGCTTTTGAAGTTCAAGACCTTTTATCGCTCCTTTGCGTTCCATGTCTTTCAGCATGATGTAGCGGTCTCGCTCTTTTGCAGAATCAAAGGTAATTCCTTGATAGGTGACTTTCTTGGAAAAGTATTTCATTTCAAAACGTCTATCAGTTTAGATTCCTTAATCTGCTTAACACCCATGTTATATCCCTGCGAAACATATTCACGAATGTATGCGTGTGCCGTGTTCATATCCTTGCTGAAGAAAGCAATTGTATATTTTATTTCTTTCTCGCTTCCGTCATCATTCAAGAATACATCGACCAATGTGGCAAGGAAAATCTTTTCATCGTCAGACGTTCTCCCATTGGCAATCTCCTTAATCTTGCTTCTCTTAATCGCCACCACGTCCAAATCGGTGTACCCCTCAAACTCTTCGTAAAGCCTGTTTTCAACTTGTGCAAAAAGTTCTGCATTCTCAATGATGTAAGACTGCTTGGTGCTTTTGTCATTGCCGTTATTGTCAATGGCAATAAACTGGATAGTTGCTTCGTATATCATTTTTTATTGATTTTTTACTTCCACCTCGATACCGAATGGAACGATGATTGTTATTTTCTGTTTTGTTTCCTCTCTTGTTTCTGAATCCTTTTTCAGTTCAGCAATGACTTCTTTAATGGCTTTCCATTTCTTTTGCCACACATAGTCGTTACTTGTCATTTGAGACATCTTGGCAATACCTTTCCCCACGCTATCAACGGTAAAGCAATTACCGTCTTTGTCCTTTGTCATTCGTGCAATTACGTTGTTGGAATAGTGTGTAAGGGTTTTTATCGCAAGCCACAAAAGCCAACGTGCGTGATTGTAATGATATTTCTTTCCGCTCTTGTCAAGCATCAAGTCTATCTCCACGTCACACACTTCTGCAACGGCATTCTTTAGGATAGCCAATGGTTGTTCTTCGTAGTTATTCATGCAAGTTCTTTTTTCTTTCGTTTATAGAGTTTATGATGGTCTGTTCATTCATAGGTAGCCGTTCTATGTAGAAGTTCATCCGTTGCTTTTCCATGCCAAGAACCTTATCCCAGATGCCGACAATGGAGTAACAGAAATGCAGGAACTTGAACGTGCCTTTATAAGCGATGGTGTCATGCTGCTGTTTTTGCAGGTAGGCTTCCCATCGTGGCTCTCTTGGACGTTGCACATAGGTTTGTGTCACGGCATCATATTCAAGCAAGGGCTTACGTTTCAACCAAAGATGCGTTACGCCATCTTCCTTGAAATATTCGCCCACTATCCCGTCCAATTTCACGCCATCAACGGAAAGCGTACCAGAAAAACTTTTGTCAGGCTTACGTTCAATGTAGCCGTTTATGTAGCCATTGTCATACGTCATTCTTCTTCCACTTCGATGTTCTCAAAGTTCCATTCAGCGATTTCTTGCAGAATCCATTTCAAGCGATACCTTTGCCGACCTGTTTGAGACATGGAAAGGTCGTGCTCAACGTATTTCTTCAATTCGATTAGCAGGTTTTGAATGGTCATGTGTTGTTTCACAAACTCGTCCACCCAATCAATTTCGCCAAGTTCGTATTCCGCACATCCATCTTCTCCTTTTACCACATTGTAGTTTGTGGTTTCAAGTTCAACGGTCTTGTACATTGTCTGTCGGACGGAGCATTCTTGTGTGATAGGTGGAGGCTCTTTTTGGTTGTAGGGAGCGGACAAGTCGTGCTCCGCTCCCATGGGGTAATATCCGCTTTCTCTCATAGCAGAAACGTTTAATCGTTCAACATCATTGGCATAAGCAACGAAAGAAACTCTGTCTGTCCTGCTTGCTCAAAAGGACGCAGGACGCAAGCACGGGATGGGTCGGACATCGAAAAAACAATGAGTTCGTCGTCTATGTTCTGGACGGACATTGCGAGGAACGAGCCTTTGAATGCAATACGTAAACTCTCACCGCTATACTCGCAGGGAATCATCTCGCTTGCCGATGTTGAAAAGTCAATGTCCTCTGCTGAAACAATCACGGCGTTGTTTCTAAAGTTCAATACAACCATTTCGGAGGATGAACTGCCAAGTGGTAAGACTCTTTTCAGTGCTCCCAGAATGTTCTCTTTGTTCACGACGGCTTCAATAGACAGGTCTTTGGGGATGACAGAGTTGTAATTTGGGAAACGCCCTTCAATAAGCCGTGTGGTCAGTTTCCAGTCAGAATTGCTTACAGACAGCATCCGTGCGTCAAATGTAATCTTTACATCACCCACCGCTTTCTGCATAATGCTGGTTAGGAGGTTTGACGGCTTGGTCGGCAAGATGAACTCGCTGACCTTATCATCCGTTCTTGTAATGGAAAGGTCAGAAAACTTGGCAAGTTTATGCCCGTCACTTGCAACCGCCACCATCGAGTCTGCAAAGAAATCAACGTGAACGCCATTCATTTGTGGTCGGAGTTCATCACTTGCTACGGAGAACTTTACCATATCCACCGCACGGAGGAAACATTGTGCATCCAAAATCCGTTCTTCCTGCTCCCCGTCAAACTTATTTGGCGTTGGGAACATGGATGCGTCCTGATAAGGCAACTTAAAGTTTCCGTTGTCGTATTTGCCCTCAATCGTAGGACTTTCATCTGTAAGCGTAAGGGTAACAACTCTTCCGTTCAATCCTCTCAACGTCTGCAAGAACGTCTTGGCTTCCACACAGAACTTCGTTGGCTCTTCGCTTTCAACTGCTGCTTTCATCTGCAAGGTGACTTCCCCATCGGATGTAGTAAAGATAGCGGTACTCCCATCACTAAATGTTTCTACCATTACAGAATCCAATATCTGTATGGTATTCTTGCTGTTCACCACGCTTGCAACTTGTGCAAGTTGTGGCAACACAGAATCTACGTTAAATGTAATCTTTTTCATAAGTCTTTATTTGTTTTCGTGAATCTGTTGCAAAGGTAATGATTTTGTTTGAATATACAAAATTATTTTGCATCAAAGTCCTTAAATTTGTCGGCGACCTCTTTTTGTTTCTGTTCATCGACTTGTTCTTGTGGATTGTCAACGTATTCCACATCTGCTGCATCAATATCCTCAATGTTGTCAATCTGTGTGAAGTCGCCTTTTGCTACACCTTGGTCAAATTTAATTGCTCTCTGCATTTCAATAGACAAGATGCCAAACTTGGAAAGCAGCAACTTCGTGACCGTTTTTAGGCACATAGCGGTGGGGTCGGTATTCCATACTCCAGATGAAAATGATTTGCTGTATTTCTTTCCATGTGCCATCGCCTCTTCTTTCGTCATGTAGAAATACTTTTCAAATCCACCGATGGTACGGAAGTATGCCATGAAACCGATAATCTCATCGCTTTCTTTCTTTGACGCATCAAATTCGTATTCGTCTTTGAATGGGTCATACTTGACAAGTTCGCCTTTATGCACAACGGCATTTGTGATGCGTTCGTACTGGCCGCTTCTTATGGCTAACTGTATTAGTCCTCTTGTCATTATTTGAAACTGTGCCTGCTTGCCATAAGGAACGATTGCCGCAAAACCAAGGTTTGGGTTGATGGGCAGGTCGAGGGAAGCAGCGACCATCGCACTTGAATAGATTGATGCAGGGTCAGCATTTTGCAAAAGCCGATTGTTATTCACTACCGACAGGACACTTGTTGCAAAACCTTGTGCCTTTTGTCCTAACATCGCTTGCAGATTCTTCATGCAAGCCTCATTGTTGAAATACCCTTTAAGGGCGACGATGTTTGAATTTGCCATAGTTTTTTGTTTTAATTGTTATTACTTGTTTTGATTAACACATATCCTTTTTTCTTGACCACCTTTTTGTTCTGGTCTTTAAGTTTGTTTGCTTTTCGTGGATGCCTGCTTTCAAATTCTTTCTCAAAGATTTTCTTGTAGTCAACCGATGATGATTCGGATGGTGCTACAAGCGTAAAAGAGAAGTCATCACACGCTATACGCTTGATGCCCTTGTCCTGCATGAAGTCATAAAGCCGTGCCTTAAATTCCTCAACCTTTGCTTCACGTTCTTTTATTTCGTGCAGGAATGTGGCTATCTGGTTGAACTGGCTTTGTACCTTTTCGGGTAGGTATGCAGAATTTATCTCCTCCTCTTCTGTATAAAACTCGAAAGTTTCCAAGAAGTCATTGACGATTTTCATGCCCTTTGCCACATCAAACACTTGTGAGATAAAGCGGACTTCATGCACAGATAGTCTATTTGGGTCAAATTCGGGGCATTCTTCCACGTTTACACCATCGGTGGAATAATGTACCAAGAACAACTTTACTTTCCATTTCACGCCTTTTTTAGCCGCCACTTCCTTTGCAAGCAGCCATTCGACATAAAGTTGCGTTCGGTAATTGATTTTCGTTTCTTGGACATTGTAGCGTGTAGCCTTGCATTCATAGACGTAGAGGGTCTGCTTCCCCTCATCCACTTTCAGATAATCGGGATGGGCAAACAATAGGCAGTTAGGTGTACTATACTTTTCGCTGACCAGCATAGGGTTACTTTGGTAACTGCTATCCCCTTGTGTCAGGTGCTGAAAGATTTGATTCTCGATGTAGTCGCCGTAACGCATTGCCGCATTTGTCCCGTGGTCTTCGCTTGGGATAAGTCCCTTGCATACAGCCATGCGTTTGTATGCGGTTTTAGGTACATAACCTAAACTTGCTATTTTTGCCAATAGCGGTGCATCTGAACCGCCCAATCCTCCTGCTCTTGTTTGGATGATTTCTGATTTGTGTGCGTATTCTTCCATTTCCCTCCTTATTTAAGACACCATGCTATATATGTAATAATCCACGCCACAAACATCATTCCGAAAGCCCACCAAAGGTTACGGATTGTCTTTTTTAGTTTGTCAATGATTTCTTGATAAAGTCCGTAAGTTGTAATAATTTTCTCTCTATCGTAAGATTCACGTGAAGACATCTTATCTACAAAATCCGCATCCTCACGGCTTATAAAACTATCAATACCCTCATCGGACAAGTCACAGCCTTTCAATTTTGCATAATACTTGTCGCCTATCCAAAGAATTTTTACAAGATTACCCTTAATGGCATCTTCTAATCCTTTCCTGAATAATTCCTTATTTTCTTTAACCTTTTCGTCAAAGTTCTTTTCGATGTCGGTTAGTCGTTCGTAGTCTTTTTTACTGATTATAATTCCTTTTGTTTCCATATTATTGTTGTTTATTGTTTTGCTGTTCTGCATCTTTCATTGTCTTAACTATCCAAACTTTTTTTGCGTTAAACCCTTGTCTGCTGTAAGTCGTTCCCTTAATTTCTTCGGTGAAGGATTCCGCCGATGCCTCAACCGCAACATAATCCCCTATTTTGAAGTTTAGTGCTTTGAGGTACTTGATAACATTATGCTGAAAGCAATTCACCCACAAAAGGTTCTTTCGCCCAGTTTCATCCTCAACTTTCTTTTCCTCGACGCAAAAGCCGACATAGGGATTTCCGTTCTGTGCTTGGCTGAAATTGACTCTTCCCACTCTCCCCGAAAAATGACAATCATTCATACCAGTTCCTTTAGTTTAGCCTTTAATGTTATCAGTTCACGTTCCAATGATGAATTACGTTGTGCCAATACCATGAAAGCACGGTAATATTTATCACGTTCCCAACGCAGTTTCTTGTTTTCCTCCGCCAGCATATCGTTTTTCTTTTGCTGCTTGGTGCAGTAACGTCCTTTATGGTCACGTAATTGTTTTTTCGGGAATAATTCTTTTTCCATAGTTTTATCTCCTTGCTATTCTTTGGTTGCTGAATCCCATTGTAAAATGCTTGTTTGCCAGATGCGGATATGCGTTAAGGACTTCCTTTTGCACGTCTTTCAAGTCAATCTCCCATAATGGATTGAAGTGGTAGGGTATCTGTTTATAGAACCTACCATCTACCATTATGTCAATATATGTGGTCTGGTAGCCTTTAATCTTTTCCATCTTTCTTTAATTCGTTTAGTTTGTCCTGAATATACCCCCATGCAAAGAGCGATGTCCCTTGTATGTGCAATTCGTTAAGTATGGATTGTATTTCGTTGACGACAAAGTTTGCACCTGCAATGTATGAATCACGACACATGGTTGCAGACAAGTCTTCCTCTATCTCAAACTTGTGTCCCACATAGTTATCTGCTTGTTTTTTAATGCTCATTTCTTTACCTCCCATTTAATTCTATGCTGTTCGTACTTCTTTAACATATTCTCCAGATTCTCAACAACAACGCTTGCAGGGATTACGCTAAATTCTTGGAAAGCGTTTATCAGTTCCTCTGCTGTCACGCAAATCCCCTCTACACAACCGTCAGCATAACCATTTGCGTATTGCCTTGCACTTTCTTTGCCAAGCACTCCTTTTGATGCGTTGTACACGTCTTTCTTCAATGCTTCTTTCATCTGTAATCGCATTTAATGTAACTTGATGCCGGGTTTCCTGCATTGTATTCTGCACTCATATAACATGGGCATAACGTGCAGTTAGAATCACATACTTTGATTTTCTTGATAGTGCCGACTGGGTAGTTAATGAAGCCACCATACGGACAAGTCTTTGCCGTTCCATCGGAATTGAACATTTTTACCTGTGTCATATTGCTATAAAAAAATTGGGTCAAACTTAAACCTAAAGCCACCACATCGAGGTCTTTTTCCCTCGCATACAAGGCGGATGTTCCTTCCTATCAGCCCTAACCGTTTGGCGGCATGGTGGCTGGAGTAGAACCATCCTATTCTATTGCCATCTTCATCCATTTGGATGATTGGTTTAGCGTTCCATCCTCCGCACTTGTGATGGTCGCACTTTTTTCTGCCTTCCGCAAGAATGGAGCGTATCTTTTCTTGTGCATCCTTGCTTATTCCCATTTCTTCCCACGTCATTCCTTTGTTCCATGTTTTCATCCCTTTGACAAAACGACCTTTGTTTCCGTTTGTAGGGGGGTCTGGAAGATGTAGCGTGTAAGACTTTTCTTCGATTTCGTAAGATTTCATTTCTGTTGTTTTCGTGAAAGGAAGAGAGAATGATGCTGCTTGGCGATTTCTGTACGTTTCTTGTTTTACAGCATCATTCTTCTCAACTTCGGGGTAGAACTATTTATTTGTAAGCAGCGGAGGACTCGAACCTCTATCTTTTACTAACCTATCTTTCTATGGCAGAGTCTTTGCGATTTGTTTCCTGACGCTTGCAAAGAGTTACGTCCGCTGCTCCCACCTTTCATCGCTGAAAGGCTATCTTTGGTCGGAGTGTTTCATAAGAAAGGAACTATCTTCACAGACCATTCCTTGATGTTTCAAAAAAAAGTAAAATTTTTGATACGAATTTCCGAAAAATCCTTCTTCTAATTGATAAAGTGAGAACCTTACCGCCGTAAGATGTTGCAAAGTTACGTTTTTGTTTTTAATTTACCAAACGGCTTGAAAACTTTTTGCGTGTTGTTTAGATATTTTAACCATTCACCACATTGTAATTTTCTTTAATGAAGTTCTCCAATCCAATGAAAGTGTTGCTATGGCTATGATTCCAAGACCTAACCATATTGTAAAACTCCAAAACTTCATCCCTCGTTTCCATTTCTATTTTCAGATACCAGTCTTTCTTATTGTGCTTTGTGTTCATAATCCATGTATTTCTGTTTAACATCAATATTTAATACCCCCCCCAATTTCTCCATTTGTTCAACTTCCGTATATGGGTTATTATGTATATTCTTGTGGCATTCGTGACAAAGGCACAGCAGGTTTCTTTCGTCCATCGCATACTCTGGGAAACGTCCGATAGGCAGGATATGGTGCATCTGATATTCTTGCCAAGTTATTTGTTTGCCGCATAATTCACACTTGCCTTCTGCTCTCTGGTAAACCTTTTTCTTAAACGTCCTTGTGTCAAAGATATTGTTTTCGCTGTCACGTTTGTTGCGTCCTTTCAGGCGGATGTTATAAGTAACATATATGCGTAGTTTCTTAAACTTGAACAAGTGATAGAATCGCTTTTGGGAGCGTATTGATTCTTGCCGTTTCAGTCGCTCTTTCACCGTCTTTCTTTTGTAATGCCATATATTATCGTTTATGGCGACGTTGCTGTTGTTAATGATAATGTCGTTCATCTTTTGTTTTCGTTTAGTGGTTTATAAATTGTATAGTCTGAATCCGTAGCGTTCGTGAAAGAGTTTATACGCCCAATCCGTCCACTCTCCATTATGTGCGTCTGTATATTCTTTCAGTTCCTTTGTGTACCTTTTCATAAGTCTTGCCACAACTATATCGGGCGTTTCACCACCTTGTATATGGAATCGTTCTTGAATATACTTTAGGTCGCATTGGCATTTGGGCGAAAGAACTATTCTTTCATCACCGCCTTGCAGTCCAACTATCGCCAATATCTTTGCCGCTGTGTCACGGCTGATAATCGGCAAATCCGCAAGCAAGCAAGCATTGTATAAGTCTTGTCTAAACTGTTCCATCTTCAATTTCCTGTTTAATTACTTTCTCGAAAACTTCCCTTTTTGCTTCAAGTTTCTGTATTAGGCTGATAAGCGTATTTACCTTGTCTTTGTAGGTATGGTAGGTGCAGACATATTGGCGTAGTGCTTTGATGAGTTCTTTCTTTGGTGGCTCTTTCAATAGTTCGATGCCTTGGTTAAGCCAATACTCCACATTGTACTCGGCTACCTTGCTTTGCCATTCTTTGAACGCTGAAATGGCTTTTGCTTTGTTGGCGAGTTGTCTTTCCAATAACTTTATCTTTTCTTGCAGTTCCTCGTTCTCGGCTTTCAACGCACCGTTTTCACGGAGAACGTATCGAAGAATTGTTTTGTCTGGCACTTCGTTGTGTGGCTGACGGTATTTGCTTTCTTGTTCCATAGTCAAAACAAACTTAATTGTATAGGTTTATTACTATTGTTATCTGAATTATTCACTACGACCTTTAATTTGGGGTCAAATTTGCGTTCTAACGGATTTTCTTGTCTTGTGTGGTCACTTTACCATAGAACATTTTTTATCGCTACACGGCGAATTGATGTGATGCCTGTGTTTCCGCTGTATTCTGTTTGCTCATGTCAGTTCAGTTAATAATGTTTTACGTTCTACAAAGTAAGCCTTCCATTATTCATCAAGGTCATTTAATAAACCTTCAACTGCACGATTTAAGAGTGGTGCGCGGCCAGGAATGTCACCAAGCCACTTATCACCAAGTTCCAATTCGGCTCTTAATATCTCTGCTGTGTCTTGAAGAGTCATCAATGCATTAGCACGATTTATTTCTTTTTGTAAAAGCATAGATTTTATTGCACCATAAATAAATTTTTCTCCGATTCTCAATAATTGATTATTGTTTAGTTCATCTATTAGTTTGCTTTCTTGTAATTTCTCAAAGAATGTTTTTACATCTTTTAATTCTTTCTTGTTCATAGTTTATTTTAATTCTGTTAATACGTTTCTATGTTCTACAAAATAACACTCGCAACTTTCAAGTTTGCCTTTCTTGTTCTTCTTGTGGTTTCTGTATCTCGATTCTGTTCCGTCAAGATATAGTTGCATTGAACGCTTATCCTTTGTGATGCAGTCCCACTCGGCTTTGTAGTATATCCAATCATCGCCTTTAGGCTTATCACCATTCATAAGTTCATCTACAACTTTTTGTACGGCGGTTATTGCACCAAGGTAGTATGCGGAATAGTACATGACGTTTCGCAAGTTTACCTTGATGTCCTCCCTTACACCCAGTCTCCGTTCCAAGATGTCTTGTGCTTGGCGGATGATTTTATCTTCTTGTGCCTTTGTCATAATCCCATAAAATCTTTATAGTTTATTTCTTCTTCAAACTCTTTTTCTCCTTCTTGCAATCTATTGAAGAAAGACTCATTGCATGTTTCGGCTATATTATTCAATAGTTCGTCTGTTATATTGGGTTTATCCCTTGACAATGACTTGAATTTTTGGTATATGTATTGCTTTCTTTTCTGCAATGCAACCAACAAAGCATCCTTGTATTCTTTCAGGGATTCTTCTTCTATTTTGGCATTGTCTTCTTTCTTTATGAGGATAACTCTATGAAAGGTCATTTCGTCGGGCATTCCTATAACATCAAATTGGTCAAACAATTGGTCAAACGTAAAATCCCCAATCGTGGAACAATAAGGGTGTACAAATTGCACACCTTGTATATCAATGTCGTACTTCCCTTTGAATTTTGAAAGTGCGTTGATGAAATCATCAATTTCAATTCTTTTGCTTTTCTTTGCCATAATTATTTCCTCCTCTTGTTCCTTGCTCATGTTTGTTTGTAAACTTTATAACTTCTACATTACCTTTTACTTTATCACCAACGTCCGAAAGGTCTATAATAAGACTTCTCGTGCCGTTATCGTTACAAGTAAAACCTCTTTGCTTTAATTCTTCTTCTTGTGCTGTGAACAGCCTTTCATAGAACCTTTTGAGTTCTTTGGTGAGAATTTCCTTTTGTTCTTTAGTCATACTACCTGCATCCTGTAATGAATTAACGTCTTTATTTTAACTATGCTGTCACGATATTCTTCAACCTCCTCTTTTGTGCAGTCAGCAAGAAAATCGCACAACTTGCAGTAAAGTGAATCAAGTTCACGCCTTGTCATTTGGTGTCGTAATGCTTCCATAATCTTATGATGTGAAAAAGGTTGCTTCCGTGTCTGCTTGGTCAATGTATTCATTTGTGCCTTTCTTAATGTGGCTTGCATGGATTGTTTTTCTTTCTGCCCAATGCTTGCAATAGTCAAAGACTGGCTCATATTCTTCACTCACTTCCCATTTGTTTATCCACCCTACAATGGCAAGGTTGTTGGAATAGACTTCAATTTCTGCACCATCTACACAATAAGTCAAGCCCCATGCAAGGGCGTATAACTCCATCTGGAATTGTGCTTTGTACTCAATTAACGGAACTTTCTCGCTCTTTGTGAAAATGTATTCTTCAAAGAACTTACCGTTGCTCATTACCTGTTCTCCTTCTTTCAGGACAACAAGTCCGCATGATGCTTTTAAGCCATCTGCCTTGCCTTTGATGTAAATTTCGTACATAATTATTTGTTTATTAGTTCTCCAATCTTTTGTTTTAATTCTTCGTATTCAATACACCAATCATAGGATAATGATAAATATTGACGCGTAAATTCACAAACTTCTTCCCACGTTGGCTTGCGAATATCATCTAACGACACGCTCTCGTCAATCCAAAATCTGTGTTCTTTTGGGTACCAAATGTAGTCGCATCGAAAAGAAACGTCATAACTATGCACATATTCAGAAATCAATGCACATCCACCGAATGTTTTGCAAAACACAATGTCTCCCTGTTGGAGTGTTCCTTGTTGTATTCTCAAATCTTCCATAATAATTTTGTTTTTTTATATTGTTATTAAAAAGGTACTTGTTCTTCTTCCAATGGGGCATCAAATGGCATATTGGGGAAATCGTGACTGCTTTCAGATTGAAAATTCATTGAACTTTGCTTTGGTTCCGAAACCCATCCATATATGACATTTTCAGCCTTATCGCTTTTCAGCCTATTGCTTTCTTCTTCAAACCACAACTTTATGACCATTCCCATCAGCGTCCCTCTTGAACGAAACTTGCCAACCTCAATGATGTTTGAGCAAGCGGAATCCAACACATCTTGATAAACCATTTTGCCAAGGTATTCCTCTGCAACAGAACGGAATCCTGTATCAATACGACTTAATACAAACACGTTGTCAGCCTTATTGCTTATATCTCCACTTCCGCTAATGTTATCCACTTGGATGTATGCAAGACTTTTGTGCGGATGTGCTACAAGGTGTATATGTATGTTCAACTCTTTTGCAAGGTCAGTCAATTTTTGCAGCAAAATAGATTGTCTGTCATATTTGTTTTCATCCAATGAACGTAAATCGAGAACCATCAGATTGTCAAGCAACACTACATCTATGTTTTCGCTTTCCTTTAGTTTACGAATTTGGTCTTCAATTTGGCTAAAATTCTCACCATACTTGTTGTTGAACAACCAAAAGTATTTGTCAATCCAAGTGTCAATCTTTGCTGATATATGGTCTGGTGTTGAGTAATAGTCCGTACCATATTGCCTTTCATTGTAC
Source organism: uncultured Bacteroidales bacterium (assembly GCA_937892025.1). Taxonomy (GTDB): domain Bacteria; phylum Bacteroidota; class Bacteroidia; order Bacteroidales; family WCHB1-69; genus UBA1205. Next base: position 26,553 of record CALAVA010000042.1, on the reverse strand, counting down.
TGCTTACCTGCCGCTTGAAGATACAGCCAAGTCTTCGCCGTGTCACAAGTTAATTCACCCGTCCACAATGCTGACTTATACCCCTTCTGTGCAGCATTAAGGATAAGCATATTCAGCAAGGAGGATTTACCACACCCACGTTTGCCAGTCCACACAGAGACCATACCACGCTTAAATCCAACGCCTCTACGGTCAAGTTCCGTTATTCCAGAGGGGATAAAATCGGCAAAAGAGAAAGATGGCTTTCTAATATCTGACATCTTTAGCCACACCTTGCCTTTTTCTGCCGTTTCCTCCAATGGCTTTATAGGCTCTATTCTTTGTGGGGTGTTGTACCTCTGTCTGTACTGAAAGTTGTTGTATTCTTTTTTGTCGTATGCGTCTGGTTCGTATTTCAGCCGTACATCTTTCCATGTGTACCCCGCACAAGATGAATGGAAACAAGAAAATCCTATCGCTCCATTCTTCATCACAAAAATTGCAGAATCGGGGGCAGAATGAGCATCACCACCAAAAGGACATTCTTTTAACACAATTTTTCTTGTGTCACCGTCCATCGTGTCTTTTGCAACCTGTATGTTGTGCTTACGAATAAACTCATCTATGTCAAAGTTTTCATAATTGCGGACAAAGTTTTGTGTTGTCCTACTTTCCTTTTCATCAGGTAGTATATTAGCAATTTTTTCAAAATAACTTTTATCCGTTGTCTTTATCTCTTCGGGAATAAGCAAGAAACGGCTTAATCTGTGAGGTCGTTCGGTACAATCCACACCCTTGTGTGCAACCGTCCCGTAAAATTTTGTTATTCGGCCTGCATTGAATACTTTTTTGTCAATTTCTGCTTTATCATCTGAAAACAATGCTGACAAAGATAGTAGGAATCTTTCGACCAACCTTGTATTTGTGTCCGTGTTCGCCCATCTATCAACCTTATAGAGAAGATGTAGTCCATTACCGCTTGAGCATACCACGGGGTCTGAAAAACCCATACTCTTCAAGTAGTTCCTTACTTGATGGGTTTTCATTCTTGCATCCTGCCATTCTTTTTCTGTGCTACTTATCTTCAAGTGACCTTTCTCCGTATCAATATCTATCAGAACCCAGTCGCGTGTTGTTATATCTTTGTCTTTTGTCGTTTCAGCACCACGCACCAATCTGTCACGCTGTGACATGGAATAACATCTTTCATCAATGGTGTTTATCGGAAAGTAGAAGTTATATGTTCCATTATCGTAACGTATGATTTCCTCCCACGCTTTTTCGTAGTCATAGAAATAGCCAGACCATATATCAGTCTTACTATTTGGGTTTATCATACGCACCTCAATGAGACGTTTTTCATCTTGCGGATAAAACACCTCAAAGGTTTTGTACACCTGTTGTTTATCCATCTGTATCATTTCAACCAAATGTTTAATTGACTACTCCACACTTCCCCTTTTTGGTTTTTCTGCCCTTCACGTGGTGTATATGTATCAGTCCAAGTGTTATAAATTACTTCTTCATTGGTGACACTGAATTTCTCTTGTTGTTTCACCTTTTCTTTTTCCCATTCTTTTAGTGGAAATATGCCAGCATAATTGTTTTGCATTGACTGCTCAATTATCAACATGGCTATTTGAGGATTATTACCACTTAACTCAACAAGTTTTTTGTAGAATGTCTTAAATCCTGTCGGTTTATATGATTGGCTCTTTTCTTTCTTGTATGCAATCCACATTTCAACAACCGAAAGAAATGAAGAATCAACGATAGACAAGTCCAAATCTTGTTTTTTCTTTGAAGAAGATTTATCTTCTTTTTCTTTTATTGTTTCTGTCTTTATTTCTTTTATATCTTTATTTATTTGTGGCTGATTTTCTAAATCTTGATAATCCATATCTTGATAATCCATATCCCGTTTTTCGGTATATGGCTTTTCGGAATTAGGTTCTTCAAAGAATGTGTAATCGTTACCTATAATCTTTCCTTTATCGTCACGATTAGAAACGACTTCGCAGTAGCCAAAATCTTTTAATTCGGTTATTGCAGCATATATAGCAGATTTACCCTCTTTGACAATAGAGGCTAACCCTTGTATCGAAAAATCCCAATCGTCAGGAAGAGACATAATAAGTGACATCAAGCCCTTTGCTTTAAGTGATAACCTGTTGTCACGAACACACACGTTGCTAATAATTGTGTAGTTCTCGTTCTTCTTCCGTATTATCTTGTTCATATCGCAATCCTTTCTAAAACGATAGCAGCCTGTTTACTTTGGGCTTCCACTCCCATTTCAACAGACTGCTTAATCGCTATTCCTTATTATTCTTTAGCGTCCAAAGTGGAAGTCAACGCTTTCAGAACTTATTTCTTTTGCAAAGGTAACGCTTTTATTTGAACTGACCAAATTATTTAGGCATTATTTGAGATAATCTTTGCTCTATCGGGCAAGAGTATCTGTTCTATGTATTTGACATTGCTCATGTTTGGATTTGGCTCTTCTTGCCCCAAGGAGTCAAATACTCTTTCGACAGCCTCCTGAATGGTGTCTGCTACCACGTAGTACCCCATACTGTAGCCTTTTGGGGTGACATAATAAAGGTTGGTCATCATACTTTTACAGCGTACTTTTCAATGCTTCGATGAAATTCTTTTTACTTTTATACACCTTGCCATCTATCATGTAGTGGCGGTAGGAGCGTCCGTGCGGCTCTCCGTCCTTGCACGGCACATGGTCGCAGAAACCTATCCTTCCGTCGCTGCTTAAGTAGGTGGTGGTGTGTTCGTCCTCCATCACCATGTGGCTGTGGAATCGGAACGGAGTCTTGTTCAATTCTTCGATGGTCATGGTTTATTTCTTTTGTTTGAATAATAAGGACAAGTCCTTGGTTCATAGGTCGGTGATGTTTTAGTCGAACTAATCACGCAATAATCACCGTCATTACGCCAATGACTACAATGCAAGAAACACGCTTTGGCTGCCATAATGCTATTTGATTTTAGAAATAATTGCCAACGGCTCACTACCGACACGCATTGCTGCCGAAGCATCCACCGTGATAGTCGATTTTTCGCTTTCTGGTCTGTCAAGCCAAAGTTGATGTCTGATACATTGGTGTAAGTCAAAGAGGATGTCAGCCGTATCGTCATAGTTGATGCCGTACATGGCGTTACGCTCCAAACCCCAGAACCTCTTCTTGATGTTTTTGCAGATTTCTTCCGCTTCGTGACGCATATTGTGCCAGCCCCCATCCCACTTATCGTCCATCATCTTGCCTGTGGCTTTCTTGCAGCGTTTCTCCCACGCTTCTTCCATGAACTCCTGATAAGTCCAGTCCTGCCCGCAGATGATGCGTGTAAGCCTGTCGCAAGCGTATGATAGAATCTTTGCCTGTTTTTCTGTCAGTTGCAGGTTGTAGATGTGTTCTTTTTGTTCCATTGTTTATGCTTCTTTTTAATTATACATATCTACTGGTGCTTCTAATGCCAGTCCTCGCTTAATTAAATCCACAATATCAATATGAATTGACCTAAGATAATTTAATGCTTTATCTATTTCTTCTATGTATCTGCCCGTCGGTAAAAAGAATGCGATTCCGCAAGCGTCATTTATCTTTATCCAATCATCATCTTTCCCTTCCTTGTCAATATACAGAATGTCAAATAGTGCATCCATTTCTTCCTCTGTCATTGAAGATATTGGACGGAGATATGGTTTAATACTTTCAATACCTGTCATTACTGAATCATCAGGTAACGTAAGACTAACGAAAATTTTATCTTTGTACTTTCGTGATGTTATAATACTATCTAATTCGCATATTTCATTTAGTCCATCAGCAGTATTAATGACTTTAACACCATACGGCAAACGACTACTCAAATCTTTAATCAGCAGCATTTTTGTATCTCCATTTGTATCCATAAGCATGATTTCTTTTATTGGGTTCTCTTAAATATTCTGCAATATTAACATAATTACCATTAAGTTGCCTTGCTGCTTCTGCTATGGAAGGAAATTCTTGAATGTCCTGCCCGTCCATAGTCATTTGCACTATAGGTTTAGAAAATTGTGGGTAGTTTTAAAATGCTATTGAATGTTTTTCTTTGAAAGTACCGTAATTGTTATTGTATTTGTAGGAACACCATTCTAAATTTTCAACTGTATTGTTTGAAGGATTTTCATCCTTATGATTTATACAAGGTAGATTTTGTGGATTTGGAATAAAAGCAATAGCAACAAGGCGATGTAAATTCAAGGTCTTTTGATTCCTATAACCCCCAAGATTTACTTTACAATAACCATCCTTTCTCACGGTGGTTTTAAGAATATGCTCTGGCTTAACTTGATTTTTCCCATATAAAGTATAGGTAAACTCTTTTGTTTTCACCCTTCCAATATTACTTACCATATATCTATTATCAAAACCATCTATATCTCTCCACTCTTCGTTTGGATAATCTTCCAAGGACATCCATCGTTCTGTATTAATACTTGCATAAAGGTCTTTCAGTAACAGTTTTTTATCTTCTTGTGTCATAATTTATTCCTCCATTGCTTTACGGAAATCCTTAACTATATCTATTAACACAACGTGAGCAGAACTGGAGAGTAACATTCTATTATTAAGCCATTCGCAAGCCTTTTCAATAAAGGCATCAGTACGGGTGTACTCTACATCGTTGACAAACACTTTGTCTTTACACCAAGTGACTTCTGCACACTCTTCAAAGTCGGCTTCCTTAAATTCCTCATCGGTTATTTCGCCAAAGTTGAGGTAAATCTTGTTTGGTAAGTTCTTCATAACTTTATTCTATTAGGTTTGAGGGATTCAAGCCAATCTAAAGCAAATTGTCTGTCCCATTTTCCATCCATATCATAGGGATGTTTCAAAGCCGATTTTATAATACCAATAGCCTTTTCATCCTCTTCACTCCACTCAGCAGACTTATGCTCAATAGTACCAAATCTTTTCATAAGCTTATCTGCTGTTTCTGTTATCCAAGGACTACCGAGATAGTAGCCAATGCCGTGTTCCTCTGCAAGAACGGCATCAACTACGTATTTCCATGTCCTGATGTTGGAGAAATCAGTAGGTTTCGGCTCAACATAAGTGAGTTTTTCCTTCAAATCTATAAGCCCATTATATTCAGTAGTAGAAAGGTGCGGATTTCTTATCACTTCATCAAGTATCATCATCAGCTCATTACTCCACTCCTGCTTAGGTTGAGGTCTGAGAGATTCAAGCCAAGTAATTCTTTCGCGATACATTTCCTTTAAGTCAGAAATGATTTCGCCATGACCATACTTGTCATTCTTTACATCTTCCAATGCTTTTTCTTGGTCTTTGATTAGGCAAGTTCTGATTCTTTCATCATCTTCACTCCACTCAACAGACTTCTGTTCATTTCTTTTTAATTCACAATAACCTTTACATTCACCTGCAAAATTAAACTGACATTTTTCACATTCTTCTCTTTGACCATAAGGCTTCTGCTCAATTTTCTTCAACTCTTTCTTCTCAGAATCCCACTTGTATCCAGCATTAAGTATAGCCTTCTTTAATTTGTCACGCTGTTCTTTGGTGGCTGGATGAATCTCTCCATTATAAGCATCAACAAACGCTTTATCAAGAGTATGACATTCGCTTCCTGTTTCACAAACCAATTTGTCTGCATCCATAAAACAGTAAGAACTAAATGTATAGTCATTAATCAAAGCCTTAAAAATACAAGTCCAACCACTTTCACAGGCAAGCACATCACCATCCTTGGTATCATCAATGCTAAGAATATGGTAATCATCTTCTACAATATCTTTTTGTATATCAAATTCTTCACCATCAATACTTGCGATGCAATAAGTATTTTCACGCACTTTAGTGACTTTGAAAAACTCATCATCTTCATTGTCAACAATCCAATCACCAACCTTAAACTTCGATTCAGCCTTATCATCAGGCTTCTTCTCACCTTGATTTTCAAGCCATGCAATCCATGATACGTATTTTTCATCACGTTCTGCATTAGGCTTATCGTGGCATTCGAGCAGACCTCTTACAAATGTTATAAGTTCTTTTTTTACCATCTCATTCTCATCAGAATCAAAAGTAGCAGGCTTCTGCTTTAATGTAGCAAGAAGTATAGGAGTTTCTCTTTTTACTACATCTTTAATTGCGTCATAATCATAAAGCCCCTGTGAGGAAACAATAATATCTACGAGAGTTTCTTCAAAGTCCTTAGAACCTGAAATAGGTCTCTGCCGAGTAGGTTCATAAAGTTCCCATTCGTCCTGCTCGGATATATCACAAATAACTCTATCATTATACCAATACTTTCCACCAGTAATATCAGTAATAGTAAAATAGCCAAAATCATTAATGTTAGAATTGTGCTTTTTAATAACACAATCGCCAACCTTGAACTTTGGTTTAACATTTGTTATGCTGATACCAAAATTATTGTAGACTTTTAATTCTTCAAAGTCTTTTTCAAGTTGCTCTTTTGATGTATTTTTGAAATAGTTTTTCAGCATATCAACAGGCTTTTGTTCACCTTGCTTTTCAAGCCAAGTAATCCAACGATTATTCTTTCCGACGGGAAAAGAACTCTTAATAAATTCGATAATTTCTTTTCGCGTTTCCTCATCCTCAGATTTTCCATATTCTTTTGGTGCATTATTTTCATCAACGTTATTCTCACAATGTCGATAGTCGTGTTTTGGGTCAAGCCAAGCAATCCAAGACTGTACTTTAGCATAGTCATTAGCTGTTGAAAGAGTATTGAATATCTCTGCTTGCTGCTCACAATGCTCAATAAGTTCTTTCCTTATCCTCTCATCCTCTGACTCTTTGAATTCGGGGAAAATTTCTTTTATAATTCTCTTTGCATAAGTGGGCATAGTTTCTGAATTTGGTGCAAAGTACCACTTCTTCGCTCTCTCAAGAGCCTCTTTGTACTTTTGTTCGTAGTCCATAATTTTTACCATTTAAATGTTTCTTTATCTTCCTTTATCACGTTTATTGCCTCATTGACCAATCTCCACGCTTTATTCCACATTTTATTACCACCAGCGTCATTGCAAACAGTTTGGTGTTCCATCCTTAAATGTAGTGCTTTTAACTCTTTTAGTATAGCATTTTGTTCGACCAACATTGCCTCTTTATATTTCTTCTCATAGTCCATAATCACAACATTTTAAGTTCGTGTAATTTAATAATCATTTCGTCGCAAGCATCAATGGGATTATCTGCATATATATCATGACTAATAGTACATAAATCCTCAAAAGTGAGGCACCATACATTTGTCAGATGATTGCCCCTGTTGTCATACGTGCTTTGCAGAAATCGAAGGTCTATTATACCATACATTGCGATAGCACCAAGCAACGCTGCAAGAGACCAGCAAGGAATACCTATCCAACTTGCAAAAATATGTGGGCATAAAGTAACTTGATAGTCTGGTATTCCGCTCTCTTCTCGGTAGGGTCTATATGACATATCCGCACTTTCAAGCGGCAGTATCTCTGCCAACTTCTTTGACTGAGAAAGGTCTGTGTAACTTTTAATTGTTATCATAGTTATAGAATCTCTATTAAATCAGAAATTGCTCTTTTTACTTTAATATATTTTCTTCTATTATTACAAGCATCCTCAGAATTACCTTTACAATCTTGCGGTATCTCTGACATTATTTCTTGTATTTCAAGAAGTTTTACTTTAATATTTTCGTAGTCCATAATTATATAGTTTTAAGTTTATCCGCATACAACAGCGTACTAACCTTTGAATAGATGCCAACAGGTGCAAGTTTCTTAATGCGGTCAAAGTCATTGTCATTATAACATTGATTGTACGGCTTACCAAGGATGATTGGCACATCGGTACGTTTGATGCGTTCGTCATTAACACATCTTGACAGCATCATCACTTCATATTCCGTTGCCGTACAATCTTTGTTTCTGTTAGCCTTAATCAAGTTGTCCAGCCAAGCATCGAGACCATGTTTCTTTGCAAGATGTTTCAGTCTTGAAAGATAGTCACGGCACAAGGCTTGCAGTGTTTCGTTGCGTTCTTTCTTCATAAATCTTTTGTTTTCGTTTTCAAGTTAGTAGGGATAGGGAGAATCGAACTCCCTTATGAGACCTCCTACACAGTCCCTTCGGCTCAAAAGAACTTTTAGAAAGGCAGGACTGCTGCGACCAACTCCCCTGTTATACTTCTTTTGATTCAGTGAGGTCAAGCACCGAGCATCCCCTTGAAATTGTTGCAAAGTTACAACTTTGTTTGGAATATACCAAATAATAAGTGTTAAAAGTTACAAAACGCATAAAGATTTTCTTCTTTCCTCCATACGTTCAAGTCCCTTCTTTGTTGGATTGCCGTAAATGTCGCATGGAACCAGAATCTTCATCTGCTTTGTCAGTTCAACATATTGCCATCCTCTATCCATTCTTTCCTTTTCAACCTCTCTTGCTTTGGTGACAATGGCCTTTTCTCTTCTTTGCCGTTTTTCCTCTTCGGCAACCCATTGTGTTGTTGTACTCATTTCTGTTCTTCTGTTTCGTCAGTTACTTTAATGTCGTTCTCTGTAAATTCTGGGTGTAGCCTTTGTGCCTCTTGCAGACATTCTTTTGTGTATTGTCCATCGCAGAATCCTTTTGCCATTCTTTCAAACAAGATTTTGTTTTGTTCCGCATTCAGGTCAACATCCTCCTGCCTGTTGGAATAAAGCAGTTTGCATACCGCATCCCAAGTGTTCGTCAGGTTTTCAGCGTTAAATTCAGGGCATGAATCAGGTAGTCTGCACTTGAACTTTTCCTTTGTCTTGCTAATGGTCACATGGTAGTGTTCAACGGAAAGTTTCAGCAATACGGATGCGGTTTCGCATTGTGCTATCAGTTCGCTATCCTTGATGCCGTTTTCGTCAAGCATCTGTTTTATGCCCATCCGAAAGTCAGTAATGTCTTTTTCTGCCAAGTCGATAACCTTGTCGGAATAATCGTCAAAGAACTTTCTGTCACGCATAACGGACATGATGGTTGCTTTCTGCATGGTTGCTTTTCTGTCGGCTTCGTTGGCTAATTGTTTCAGTTTGTGCCTAAACCTTTTATCCTCACGCAGCAGCAGGTAAGCGTTCAGCATTTCGTTCAATGCGGCGGTAAGTGTTAGTGACACACCAAAGTCCATCACCCTTGCACAGTATCGCAGTGCTTCGAGTTCCACTTTGTTGTAGTAGATGATTTTCTTTCTCATTTTTCCGTGTCTTTCAAGAGTTTGGCGATGTAGGCACAGCAAAGCAAAGTGATTGCCATGCCCACAATCTTTTGTATCAGTTCTTCTGTCATAGTATTCTGCAAAGTCCGATGATTCCAATGATGATGCAAGTCCAAAGTAAGATGCTGCCAAGGAGAAGGCTGCCCCATGTCATGCGTACAAACTCTTTGCGTTTGTTCCACAGGTCTTGATACCTCTTTTTCATGCCTTATTCCTTTCTATATACGCTTCTCGCAGTTGTTGTAGTGTAGTTATCGGGTCTTCTCTTAAAAACTCCGTAGGTAGCACCAGATGACCGCCATACGTTATCCACGTTTCTCCGTCATGTTCGCAGATTTGGAAAAGGTCTTTTGCCCGTTCCATCAATTCTTTTTCTTTCCGCTGTGCGTTCTTTTCTTTGAGTTTGGTAAAAAAGTTCTTCATAATTGGTAAGTTTTTTAAGTTAGAATAATTGTAATTGTTTTATTTATACAAACAAATCTCTTTTGTACTTGTCTGCGTATCGCTTTTGAACAAAGATTTTCTCGGCACGCAACACATTGTTGTTGGATGCACACATGGTGTCTTTCCTTGCGTGTACTGCTATCGGTGCAAACTCTTCAGGCATTTCATACTCGCTGACAAATACGGGAAAATCCCTGCTATCTGCCCATTCATAAAATCGTTCGTAATCAAATCCGTCCTTTTGATATTTGTTTGTTCCCTTGTACGGGATGTCGCAGTACACCGTGCTGTTTGGCAATATCTTCACGTCCTGATAGTCAGTCTTGCAGGACTGCAAGGACTGCAAGCGTTCTAAACTTAACAACCGATTTAAGTTCTCCAAATGGGATAAATCCCCACGCTTCGCTTTTTGGAGAACCAATCGTTTGTATGTTAGATACCGCTCATAGACCTTTGCGGACTTTTCAATCTCTGCAAAATCATCATTCCAAATCTCCTTTAGGTACTTATGTTCTCCAAACATAATAGCATAGTGTGCAGCCATTTTTATAGGCTCTAATTCTTTTGAATAGGCATAGGAGCGTAAGTCGTTGCCAAAGGAGAAGCATACGGCTGAATATCCGTCAAAATCCTTTGTGCGGAAAAACTCGTCACGACTTATCCATCTGTTCTCACCAACATATTTCCCGTGTGCTGCATCAACAAACATTTGTGGCATCATGCCGTTTATGTCGTTGATGTTAAACTGCTCCCATCTACGGCTAACCATACCATAGTGTGTAACCGCACAGCCTCCGCAAAACAGGTCGTAGAAATGCTCATTAGGAGGCAGACTGTCAATCACCCACTTTACAACTTTGCTTTTCCCACCTTTGTAAGGTATTCCGTAGGCACTCATCAGAATTTTCTTTTTTGATACTTAATCATCTTGAATCCACCATACACGCAAAATAAGCCGAATAAAGCCATGAAAGAACAAAGTGGTATAATTACCCACCCGTCAAGCGAAAGTGTCTCTAATGCGTATCTAACGGCTAAATTCAGGGTTAAATAGATTGCACAACGGAATGAATACTTGCAAAGTTCGAGAGCCACGCACAATATCCAAACAATCAGCACGTCAAACCAATCAATGTAAACGATGCTCGAAAGAAAGAATGTGATAGGCAAATCGTAAAGAGTTTCATTCTCAACGTCAACTATCAGATTTTGGCTTATTACTGCATAAATGCTTTCTATATATCCGACAAGTAGCATGAATGCCAACACAAAGGGTATTGTCTTACCTAATCGGACAAGCAATCTTCTAAAGAATGTAATCATATTGATTAACTTTTTTGTTTAAGACGAACTTTGATAATACCTGTGTTGGCAAGCAAAGTTGGATGCCCGATATTGCCTACGTTATTCTTTCGTGTAGTAGGTTTTAATGAGGCTCTTTGCCTAAACCTTATCTTTCCCTTGCGTTTCTTCGGCTTGCCCATAGTCAATCGTTAAAATGGTTTTCTACAATAATGACGGTTATATATACGGATGGCTGTCTTAAACCTTTCCGTGAAAACGTCAAGAGGCTCAGTGAAAAGTTCATTTCTGCACCCCCATTCGTTCACCATCTTTTTTGCTTGTCTGAATTTCATACCTAAAACTTTTCTCTTTCGTTCTTAATCGCTTCGTCCAAATCACGTTTCAGACCATCCAATCGGTCAAAGGTTTCTTGCGGAATGCGTGGTGCTCCTGTATGCCATGCTTTCAAGTTCATCAACGGGAAATTGTATTCATCGCATTTGAGAAGATAGTCCATGTGAGCAACAAACTCGTCATAAGTAACACCGTTCTCAATGCAGTAAATCATTTCATTGAGTGAGATAGCATAGAAGTCACCGAAGCAGAAGTTATCCACCCCGATTCTGTCACCAACCCACCAGCAATCACTTTCATCCAGTTCAAACTGCTTCAAGAAAACGGCAACATAATCTGCCACCGCCTTCTCGAAGTTCTTTCTCATTTGTTCAAGATTCTCCATACTTTTTCCATTCTTTTTTATCCATCAGAAGAGTTCTTGGAACTACCAACAGGGTGATTTGGTCTTTGTATTGCTGAGTGAATATCAAATACTTAAATGTGTCATAGTCTTTCCCCATGTCAATGTATTCTATTTTCTCAGCAGGGTCTCCAAGAAAGAAAGACACAGCAATCTGATGCTTTTCAAGAACTCTGTCGATTAGGAAATCCACCCATTTTACTTCCGTGTTAATCAGGATTTTAATAATGCCGGTGGAATGGACTTCTTTGTAAACACTCCTTATTTGTTCAAACTCTATTTGTTCAAAATTCTCTTCCATAGGTTTCTGTGCTTTAATCGTGACACTTCCATTTCAGCCTCCAATGCTTTCTTCGCAAGGGCATCAGCGGTCTGCTTCTGGCTTTCGGCGTTGGAAAGCAGTTCCTCTGACACCTTTTCAGCCGCTTTGGTCTTTGCCTCAATCTCTGTTTCCAAGTCCTCAATCTTCTTCTTGTAGAACTCTTCAACCTCGGCTTTCACCTCATCAAATCCCTTTACCCATGTGTGAACGCATACGGTTTCTTCGCCCTCCTCATCCTCACAAGTGCAGGATTCACGGATGATGACCTTTTGCCCGTCGTTCTCTTTCAATGCCTCAAGTGCATCTTCAAGTTCGCTGTTCTGCGTTTTAAGTGCTGCGTTTTCGTCACGCAGGGTGTTGTACTGTGCCAATGATAATGTTACTGAATCCATAATTGTAATGATTTTAGTTTTTCAAAAAGCAGGATTTGAATCCGTAATGTCACCTGTTACAGCATCGATGAATAGCACATCATACACATCGCCGAACACCCATTGTGGATTGCAAGGCTTCGGACCAACTGGCAATCGCAACGTGATGAACTTCGCTTTTGGCAATATGCCGTTCCACTCTTTTAATCTCTGCAAGGCATCCTCGGCAGAGAGTTCCATCGGTTGGTCATTCAGGTCATCATCCTCAATCCATACGTCATTGATTGGAAAGGGAATTTGCAATCCGTTCTTCACATTAGAACAAATGTACTGCACCCACATGCCGTCGTTCCAATAGCAGAATACATCATTGATGTCCGTGATGTGGATGTCGTCAATGTTATCTGTGGTCACGGTGTCATTAAAGATTATGCGTGAATTACGCCACTCGTAGTCGCCACCAACCAAGGAGAACATCGTCTGACGGTGCATTGCCTGAATCTTTGCCGTACCAGCGGTAAAGTCCTGCACCACGCCATCGTAGTCGTGGTATGCTTCATTTTCGGTGTCCTGCTTTTTGTTCTCGGACTTGCAAGACGAACAGCCCGTAGCCATAATGCCGACTACCGCCAGCAAAAGACCCATAAGAATCAGTTTCTTCATTTTTTGTTTTATAAAGTTAATAACTATTTTTTCTTTTTACCACCTCTCGCACGTCTGTCACCTGCGGTATCTGACTTGCTGCCACGATTGGCGGAGGAGGACTTGTAAACGATGCCGTGACTTGTGTGGCTTGCATCCTTGCCTTTGCGTGATGCTTTGCCATATTTCTTGTCATGTTCACGGTTATGCTCAATACATTCGACACGTTTCTTTACCTGCTCCTCTTTCTTGTTGTATTCTTTTTGGTATTCAACGTGCTTCTTCCGTGCTTTCGGGTGTGTGCGATAATATTCCGCTGTCCTGCTTGCCATATTATTCTTGTTTTTTAGGTACTTGGATAAGCACTCCGTTCATCTTTCCCCTTGTGAACTCCATCGTCACAAGTTTCTGTTCCTTAATCCAGTTGTACACGGTCTGGGTCGTCACGCCTTCCCGTTTGGCGTACTCGCTCGCTGAAATCCATTCAAAATCCTTTTCTTCCATATCATCCTTCTTTCTGTGTGTTCAATACTTGTTCGTTCTCTGTTTCCTGAATCGCTGCAATTTCCTCCTTAATACGCTCTTCATCGGTCTTTTTTGGGAATATGACACGTTCATCTACTTCTGCCGTGAACTCCTGCATATTCTTGATAACCGCATCCAAGAACTGCTTGTTGGTCATGTCCTCTGTCTTTTCTGACAAGATAACCGCATTCCGTGCGATATTGTGCAGATAGGCTTCATAGACAAGCCATGATTCTGCTGCCGACTCGCCTATTGAGAAGAGGGGCTGAAAGCAGTTGAATATCCACCACTCCGTGTACACGGCAAGGTTGTATTCCGCTTGGTCTTCCTTTGCTTTAAGCACTTCGAGCAACTTGGCAAATGAATATCCGTCCTCCGTCTTGCAGTCGTTCTCGTTTGCAATCTCAATAAGACGTCGGGTGTAGAGAAACGGTCTGCTTATGCCTGATGCGGTGACGTTGCTAAAGACGTGACGATGAAAGCCTGTCTCGATGACCGCAGCTTCGGATGTCACGGTCAGCCGAAGCCCTCGCTCGCTGAAATAAATGGTCTTAGACTCCTTGTCCTTTGGCACAAACACGATGGCATTGTTGATGCGTCTTTCTAACTGGTCTCTTGTTTCTTTCTTCTTCTTCATGATAATTTATCTTCTTTTGTTTTTACGATTTTTACCTTTCTGCATATCTGAATAAATGACTGAAAGTTTCATCACGATAGTTTCGTGGTCGGTCGGCACACGTCCCTTTATTTTGTTGGCACGATTGTACGACTTGATAAAGGCGATTGCCTCCTCGTCCGAATGCACGTTGTCGAAGAAGTATTCATTGTTCGGCAACTGAATCTTTGGCTCTTCAACACCCTCCATTTCCAACTCATGTGCCTCCTCCAGCACCCTTTGTGCGGCAACCTTGCTCTGCTCATCCAAGTCCATGTGCTCCACGTCCTCGTCCATGTAGGATGGAACAACATATATTTCCTCAATGCCGTAGAAAGGCTCAATGCCGAACACTTTTTTGATGTGCGGTCTGTCATCCCTCTCGGCATCAAAAGTCACCACAGCGTAGGCTTTTCGGTCGCCATGCAGGGTTACAACGGCAACACCGTCCTTGAATGATGGTCGCCGTTCCTTGTCCCAAGTCTTCCTGGGTATGCTTGGTATGTTGAGGTATTCAATCACCTCGTTTTCGTATTGTATCTGCATATATATATTGTTTTGTTGTTAAGTTCTTAAAAGGTGGGGTGACGCTTCACCCCTAATACAATGAATATTTACTCCCTTTTCTTTCTTTCCCATTGGAAAGTCTCTGTCGCTTCACAGCGGTTTGCGGAGGATGATGGACTCGAACCACCGACACGTTTCACCGTGTTACACGTTAGCAATGTGCTGCATTACCACTCTGCCAATCCTCCCTTTAGCCATCCCCATTTTCACAAACAGGGATTGGCTTTTCACTAACTTAAATTTACATTTTATGGTTTATTCCCAAGAAATTTATCGGTTGCAAAGTTAAGCAGATATTTTGAATATTCCAAATTATTTCGGTTAAAAGTTTGAAAAAATTTATACCCTTTACGTTTTACCATCTAAATATTACCAACGAGGAGGTTGTTCCTTACATCATCATTGAGTTCGTATGTATTGGCATGAATGATGTAAAGATTGTTCTTTGTAGAGAACGTATAACCATAAACATTTCTATAATTAACCCCTTTTGCAAAAACTTGTTCAAAATGATGGAATTTTTTTGCCCAATTTTTGCAAATCGCATACCGCATGATACGTTGTGCGGTACGGATGCAGTTACCTGTTTCTTGTGCTATACGTTTCAGGCTCAATCCGTATTCTTTGTATTGTTCATATCTGCCATTAAGGATGCCTTTTTGAATGAGACGTTTCACTTTTCGTTTTGCTGCCTCGTATGACTTTCCGTCTTTCGGGTCTGCAACACTCTGAATCGTGCATTTGATAAAGTCCTTGTTGGCTTGTATGAGAAGTGCCAAGAAAGTTCGTAGTGAGCGGTATATTTCCGTGAATGAGTCAAAGCAGAACTTATCCACACAGATATTTCTTTTTGCCGTGTGTGAAACCATCCTGCAAATGATTAGATGTTGGTTGTTTTTCCCTTCAAGCATTGCCCACCCATGTTGTATGAGGATAGGCAGGTATTTGTTTAGTGTTCGTGCTGAAATCTTAGTAAGTGTGTGTAATTTATTGATGGAATAGTTACGCATCATGGATGAACGCCCAAGTTTGTGTTTAATGCAAAGGGCAACCGCCACAGCCTTTTGTAGTTGTGGTTTGCCTTTGCATTGTGTCATTATAGTGCGTTTCAGTTCCATAAAATTCCTACTTATTAAAAAGTTGAAACCCCGTAACCTGTTCAAAAGAACAACTGGCACGGGGTTACAGGGCTTCTCCTTCCCAACAAAGTAGGATATAATGTTTTGCTTTCGCTTACATTCTGTGTATGTCTTGTAATCTGGTGCCAGCCACAATTACGTATTGCAAAGGTAGCCATACATTTTCAATACACAAAACTTTTTGCGACTTTTTTTTAATTTATCTTCAAAAAAGTTCAAATTTCAGTATTTCTTTGTCAAAATTTGTAACCTCAAAGTCCAAATCTATAACCTCAAAGCCAAAATTTGTGACCTATTTGCTAACACGCCCGACCTATTTACTAACGGGAGGCGACCTATTTGCTAATCCCATGTGACCTATTTGCTAACTTGTTATTAAATATATATATTAAATAAAAGAATAAATAAAACTATAAACACTTTTTTCTTTCATCAAAAGTGGTGTGTGTTTTTTATTCTTCTTTTTCTTCCTCCGTGTCAATCTTCACAAACTTGAATTTAGCCGTATATGGGCTACTCGTCGTTGACATCCTGCCGACAAAACTTTGCCCACGACTGACACTTAACACCTTTATCGTCACAAGCAAAGATGCCCTGTCAACAATGTTGTACAACTTGATGCTGTTCGCCGCAAAGGTATAGACAAACTGCGATACGCCGCCGCTGTTGTTGAGGATGGCAATGGGTCTTCCGTCTGACTTGATGTCCGTGAATGCCCATGCCGATGCATCATCACCGCCGACCGCTTGCCACGACTGTGTGTGCTCGTTGTACACTTCCGTAGTAAGCCAGATGCCGTCGATGTCTTTCTGCGTGTAATACGTCGTCGCTTTCTTCTGCTGTGCATTTGCAGACACGATGCCCACACAAAGGCACATGATAATAAAAAGATACTTTTTCATGTTGTTTATTGTTTTACAATTTATAATTACACTTCCTTAAACTCACCATCCACAAGCATATACCAAGTATCTGCCTTGATTCTCCCTCCGTCCACATACTCGGTCTTTACGCATTTGGGCTTCCATATTTCCGACTCTTCATCTTTGTACCACTCGGCAAGTGTTATCCAAGAGCCGACCTTTGCTTTCACACGTGAATTATAACCAGCACACATAATTACACTATCTTCACCCGTACTATCAATCTGTGCATAGTCGCCGCTTGAGCCAATCTGTGCATAGTCGCCACTTGAGCCAATCCGTGCAGAGTTGCCGCTTGAGCCAATCTGTGCAGAGTCGCCGCTTGAGCCAATCTGTGCAGAGTCGCCGCCATTATCATTCAAGGTGTTTTCAGACTTTACATCAACCTTGTATGGCGAAGTCTTTTCCTTAATCCACTCTACTCCCAACTTAACCCATTCGGCGAACTTTAATTCTGCCTTAATTTTGATTTTTGAAGATGCAACCTTGGTTGTGTTTTCTTCTTTAGATAAACAGCCCGATTGCTCAACCTCGCAAAAACGTGCGAAGTTCGCGTCATCGTTGAGAAAATAATAATTGAGCACTTCTAAAGGATTTTCGCAAGCATGGAAGCCTCGCTTGCAAACATCTGGTGTCTCGCCTTCTGGCAGTTCGTACTCTTTGCCAATCTCGTACTGAAACCCTCTACATTGGAGGTTCTTGTCGAAGCCTTTGTAGGCTGTAATTTTTTCTTCTTTTGTTTCCATAAACTTTATTTTAATTTGCAAAATTACTAATTTTTTTGATATAACACAATCTTTCTTAATACTTTTTCATCCATGCACCAAACGGCACACAGACGCTTTTTCTTGTTCGGCAGTATAATTGACCACCCAACCACATTTCTTGCCGTAGCAAGCCGTTTGTGGGCGATTTGTTGGGTGTGAACGTGTTTTTGTGATTAGTGAACATGGCTCTATTTCTTATTTGTCATTTTGATTCTCGCTGGCAAGACTCTTTCATAGTTGCAAGTGTCGCAGCAATATCCTGCATCCCGAACCGGGTAGGGGTTGTGCCCCCACCGAAGAACCTTGTGCCGCAGATGCAGCAATACTTTCTTGTTCCTGCTTCCATCGTCATTCTCCTTTCAGTTCTTTAATTAATGCGTCCGCAAAGCCAATAGCGTCCTTGGCTATCGTCTTTCCAAACGGATAGGGCAGTTTGCCACCATTCAATATAACCATTGTTGCATTTTGCAGACACATTGGTATCCTCCTTTGCTATCTCATACCGCCGCTGCTCCCAGTCTATTTCTTCAAGATGGCTCGCAACTGCTTTGTTCATTCTGATTGTGGAACGTGCCACATCCCTTTCAATGTTTGTCATACCAAATCCTCCTTAATCGACTTTATATAAATAACTTGTTGCCCCTGCCGTTGTCTTGAAAGTAACGTCGGGGAAAACATTACCTCCACTAAATGTTGTGTACTTGTCAAATGTCTGTATGTATGAAGCATTAGGTTTAATTTCACCTTCCTCTACGTTCCATACAATATCTTGATAAACTCTGCCCTTGCGTATCACAAAGGCGGCTTTCAATAAGTCTTTTGCTTTCATTTTTTTTCTTTTTTAAGTTAAACTTCATTGTTGGTCTATCCACCTGCAAGCATCTTCAAAGTGTCTGCATTCAAACACGATGTCAAAGTCGCTGATGTGGTAGCCATCTTCTCCGTTGTGGTCTGTATAATAGCCTTCCTCGTCAAAGTCGGCATAAGCAAACACGTTGTACATTCCATCGCCTTCATCGGCAACGAAGTAATTATTCTTGTTAATTCCCAAATATACATTTTTGTTGCCATGTACATCAACGTAATTGCCATAGCAGATAAAATTACCTTTCACTTTCATCGTCGTCTTCGTCTTTATCGTTAAACCCAAGTTCTTCTCTCTGATACGCTGCAAATCCCACACACCTTATGCAGTTGCAGTCACAGTTAGGATGCTTATCGCAGAAGGATTCAAGTTCAAGTTCTGTCATAGTTAGTTCTCCTTTCTTGTTAAGATTCCCAACACCTCTTTTAATTCTCTCTGTTCCTCGCCGATTGCCGCATGGGCACCGCCGTTGGTAAGCAAGTCAAGTGCTTTGTTGTTCTGTGACAATTTAGCCAGCACGGACACAACAAGCAAGTTAATTTGCTCTTGTGTAAATTCTTTTGTAATCATAGTTCAATTGTTATTTAGTAAAAGTTTCTGTAATTGTTTTCTTTTTAGGTTCTTCAATCTGGTCGCAAATCGCCACACGCTTACCTGCCCGAATCAACTTCGGCAGATACGTGTCAAGTGCATAGTATGGGAATTTAGCAATGTTATAGGCGTTCTTGCCCTTCATCCGTGTCACCGGCACCCCTACCACCTTATTTAAGGTCTGTGCATCCTGACAATAAGACTCGTAGAAGTCACCGCAACGGAACAAGATGACGGCATCTGGATATTTGCCTTTCCAATACTGCACGTGTTGTGGCGTGTTTTTCAACTCCTTTTCTTCTTCCTCATAACTGTAAGGGGTTACGATTTCTGCGATTTGATACTCTTTCATAGTTAAGTCCTCCTTAATTTCGTTTATACGTTTTAATGTTATTATATTATTATATTTATATATTTAATTATTAGTTTATGCGTGTGTGCGTGTTAGATGCGTCCTTCATCTGAATATGAATAATACCCCTCATTGGAGATAATCACATGGTCAAGCATACGGATGTTAAGCACCTGCCCCGCCTGTGCCAAATTCTTGGTAAGTTCATCATCACAAAGACTGGGTCGCAGGCTTCCCGAGGGATGGTTGTGTACGGCAAAAATTCTTGTTGCATTACACAGAAGGGCTTCACGATATACCACTCGAACGTCCACTATCGTGCTCGTCAATCCGCCCTTGGCTATTTCCTTTGTCTGGATGACCTTGCCAGCGTTGTTAGAATACACAACAGCAAAGACCTCCTCTGTGTAGTCAGCCATCCCACGCATCAGTTGATATACGTCCGTCGCCGATTGAATTTTTTTCACTTCAGCCTTCTGCCCTGCGAGGTAGGCTTCTACTGCTTCTTTTGCGAACAATGCTTGTTTCTTTGTTAAGCCGTTCACATAGTTGTCAAAGTAAGTGTTCATAAGATGTAAAAATTTAAGTTAATGAATCTTTGTGGGTGCCGCTGCACTTGCGGCATACGTCTGAAACGGCGACACCCTGTGTGTGTTGGTTACTTTCTGAATCCACGTCCACCCATGCGGATGAGCGAACCGTCAAGGATAGAACCAATCATGCCGATGATGATGATAAGTGTAAGCATCTTTTATCCTCCTTTATTTTTCTTTATTTTTCTTGATTTTTCTTGAATATTCTTGAATATTCTTGAATATTCTTTAGAAGTTAGAACACGCAGCAGGCGAAAAGTAACGCACTCAGTATGCAAGTCACCACCACTGCAAATCCGAATTCATCCTTCGTGAATTTCTCGTTCTCTTCCGCAATGTAGCGGTTTACAAAGTTTCTCATTTTTTCCATATCGTTAATAATTTTTAGATTTGTTTATTGAATATTTTATCTTGAAAAGATAAGACCCTACTTTCTGCTGAATCTCAATCTTGTCCGTCAGGTCAAACGTCCAGCGTCTGAACGTCTGCCCTGTCTCGTCCATAGCGTGATAGTCCTCCATCAGTTTGTAGATGGTTTCAGTCACGCCGTTCTTGCTGTTGATGTTCTTCCAGTCCCAATCCGTCGGCTCGTCGCTTTTGGTCTGTTCAGGGAAGACCCTCCGCAATATACGGAACATGGCTTGTATGTCCCTGCTTTCAAGATGTCGCTTGTTTCTCGTGCATCCCCTCTTGCTACCAATCGACATCCTCTCTTCAGTCGTCAGGCTATCGTAATGCTGGCGGTACTTTTCGTTCGCCGCCCCAAGTTTGCAGCCTTGCGATTTCTTTACGGCAAGTGCTTTCTTCGTGCGGTCGCTTGTAAGTTCACGCTCGTATTGTGCCACCGATGCGAACACACCAAGCAGCAGCGTGTTTATCTGTGGCATGTCCACGAAGTGAATCTCGATTCCAGTATTGATGACCTTGAAGCAGAACTCCACGTCACGGGCGAGACGGTCGAGTTTGGCAATGACCAACGGGCATCCCTGCTGCTTGCAGAAAGTAATTGCATCCTGCAAGCCCTTCCTTCCACGATGCGTACCACTTTCAACGTCGATGAACTCGTGAACGTGTGTACCACCATTTGCCGCAATGAAGTCCGCACACATCTTTCTTTGTGCATCCAGACCCAACCCAGATTTGCCTTGTTTCTGGGTCGAAACACGTATGTATGTGCAATAATTCTTCATAACAATTTAGTCTAAGTCGTTCTTTCTTTTACACTCGTTCCAGAATGCCATCAGGCACTGCTTGTCCGTCGTGTAATACGCACGGAAATTGACTGCACCAAGGTCGTCCCATGCCAGCGTGTTGTTGCTGTAACAAGTATAATACTTGCCACGGTAGTTAATCGTGACACGATACTGACCGTAACCATGTGCGTGACGCACGTCTACCTTCTGTCTTAATTCCTTTGTAGTCATAGTTCTGTCCTCCTATTTATAGTTGTTGTTAATTCTTTTCTTTTCTACCGACCACCCACAAAGGGCGGTCAGTACAATCGTAATAATTACGTTAGTCCACATAGTCGTAATAGTAGTTAATCGCCTCGTCGTGCTTCTCGTTCTCATCATCGAACCAATCAAAATACAAGTCCTTTGCAAAGTAGTACAAGTCGCTGTACAACTCCACCCATCCGTGATTATTCCGTGCATGATGCTCCCAGCACTTCATGTTCAGCACAATCACCAACTCGGCAAAGTAGGTGATATTGTCCTTCCACTCTATGACTGCTCTTTTGAACGTGTCAAGCACCGCACCTTGTTCCACGCTTTCGCACCATTCCGCTATTGAGAAGTCGCTGGTGAACGTGGTCTTGCGTTCGTACCTGTCAGCAAGGTTTCGCTCAAAATTGTGCTCGCACCATGCAGCGTAGTTAAATACGTTCTTGCACTGCATCTTTGTTTCTGCCATCGCTTCAAGTTCTGGCATCCGCTCCTTGATGGCTGTCAGTCCATCAAGAACTTTTTTGCTAAATTCATTTGCTTTCATAATCTGTAAATTTAGTTGTGAATAAAAAGTGATAATATCTCTTTGTGGGTGCAGCGGTCTCACTCCGCTCCGTCTGGCTCATTAGGTCAGTCAGCACCCGGTGTTGTGTGTGAACGCCGCCCGTGTGATTAGTGAACACCCTGCAAACCGCCGAACCATTTTAGGCAGTTGGTCAGCATATCCTGCAACTTCTTCGGGTCATCATTCTTGTATTGCATCTTGATTCGTCGCTGCAAACTGTCAATCTCGTTTGTGTAGTACCACGTTGCAGATTGACGTGCTTTTGTGCGTTCATCATCCGTCGTGCATTCCTGCACATCCTGCACGTTTACGAGCCGTGTGTCCCACTCCGTGTCGCTTCCAGACACGAAGCCTAACTGGTCACAGAACACACCGTCCACCATCCCGTACTCCGTGCCGTACTTTGTGGAGACACTTACAAGTGCACCCACATACTTTGTCAAATCATTCATATTATTTCTTTGTTATAAGGTTAATAATCTCGTCTTGGCTCTTGCCGTTTATCTCGTAGAAAGACACGACCGTGGCGTTTCTCAGTCCGCACTCTTGCACCGCCTCGTCAACCGCCTTGCCATATTGCACGGGGTAGCCGTAGCAGTATGTGAAGTCTTTGTCGCTGTCAAGTTCCAGCATCCTAAAGTGCTGGCGGCGGTGCATCGAAGGGTGAATGAGGGGGTAACACATCTTCAACACATCAAGATATTGTCCGCTGTCCTTGATTTTTACCAACGTGCCCACCACTTTCCGTGGAGTATCTGTCCTCCAGTTCCGGGGTATATTGGTTGCAGTCAGATTGGCACAATAAAGATTTACACGGGTGCCGCTCGCCTCTATCTTCATCACCGTCTGCACAAGTTTGGAAGACGTTTCGATTACCTCGTCAGCTTCCGTGCCTGCATATACACTGGCGTTGTACACGATTGTCATCACCCGTTGCTTCACCTCCTGCTTCTGCATCCGCCACATCTGTTTCTTGCTGTTGGAAAGATAAGCGGGGATATTGGGCATGAATCCGCCCATAGAACGTACCACCTTTGCCCGTGGTCGTGCTGCGTTCACCTTCACCCGTGCCGTTGCAACACCTGCGTTCTCCACCTTCTTTGCAAGACTCCTGTCACCGTGTAACATCAAGTCTGTTGCCTCATCGTAGGTGTTGGTGCCCACCCACTTGCGACGCTTCGTTGTGTATCTGTCAGTGCCGCTGGTCAGGTCACGTTGGCTGCTCGCATAATACTTGAAACACTCCAGAGTCTCGCCACGTTCAAGATATTGGTTGTACTCGTGGAGGGTATTGAATTTCTTGATAACTGTTTCCATTTCCATCTTTTCTTTTTTTTTGTGTTGGGTAGTGGGAATATCCCACCACCCTCGTTTGTTATGTTATGCTGCTGCTTTCTTCAACGCCTTAGCCCAACGGCTGTACTTGTCACTCAATCCGTTGTATAGGATGTTGATTTCGTCCTTGCCCATGCCAAAGGTGATACATCCCTGTATGAGGGTATCAATGCCCACCACGTTACAGAGTTGCCGCAACTGCTTGATATTACGATACGATACCACAATAAGGATGTTGGCAGCCTTGGCAGCGTCACGGAGGTCATGTACGAAGTCCACAACGTCCTTCATGTCCTCGCCTGCGATAGCCTCCTCGATGTTCCTGTCGTAGTCAATCTCGACGAGGAACACACGATTCAACAAGGCTGCATCCAGCATCTGCCTACCCGTGTACTCCTCAGTTGCACCCGTGCCACATGTGTTGCCCGTCATGATAACGTGGAAGTCCTTGTGTGCCTGCTTGTTGCCCACGATTGGGAAGTCGTAGGTACGTTGTGCCATAGCACCGTTGAGTTCCAACGAGGCTTCGCTGTCCATCGCATCCGCCTCGTCAATGATGAGCAACCCACCCTCCGTGAATGCGTGGTAGAACGAAGAGGGAACGTAATTTCCAGTCGCATCACCGTAGCCACGTAATTGGTACACATCCTTCACCGCTCCTATCTGGTAGGCTTGCAGCCCGAGTGCCTTTGCCACGTTCACGGCGAGGTCACTCTTTCCCGTGCCTGCTGGTCCATAAAGATATACATCTACGCCGTTGGCAATGAGGGTGCACACGTCTTGGAACTTATGATGCTGCACACCGTCCACCTTAAACGTGCCCTTCTCGCTCTTCACCTCAAACTCCATCTTCTTCATCTTGGAAGAAATACGCTCTACCTCCTCCGCAATGAGTTTCTGCAACTCTTCACGGCTAATTGGGGATTCCTGCTGCACCTTCAGACCCTTCAGGGCTTGTGCTATCATGAGTGCCGTGGCATCCACGTTATCCACGGGCTGCACTCGTTGAGGCTGCGGCTCCTCCTGTTTTGGTTGAGGCTGCTCCACCCTCGGCTGCACCTTTCGTGCCCGTGTGGGTGCCGTGGTCGTAGTCTCCCAACCCTCTACCAGCGTGAACTCATACTTCGTGTACGAGCCGCCTCCGAAGTCCTTGCCTGTCAGGACACACATGTGATTGTTCTCACGCCACCGATTCCCGGGGAGTGACTGTGCCAAAACATAGAGGTTGCCCTCTGTTGTCATACCTGTGTTCTTAATCTCTCTAATTTCGCCAGTTGTGGCGTTTTTAATCTTGATTGCCATAAAAATTGTTTAAGTGTTTAAGTAAGTTAGTGAATAGTTTTTTTCAACACGGGATAGCGTTTTCCCTAAACTCGCCCAATAATCCGTACTTCTTGCCAAGGCGATAGAAATAGTCACACCATGATGCAAGTTCGGCATAAGACATATCGTACTCGCTTGCGTACTCCTGCCACTCAATAGCGAGTTGGCGAGCCTTCTCTTTCAGTTCTTTGTACTTCATAGTTTTGTTAGTTTTATTGATTAAACGATTTCTATATTTCCCCTGCTTACCTTAAAATACTGCTCCACGTATGCAAGCACGTCATCCGTGCTCTCGAAGCCGTTGCAGCCCTCAAAAGTCCACATCTCCCGTGCGTTGCGGATGTATGCAGTATAATTCTCTCTCGTCATAAGTGTCCACTGCTTGATGTGCTCGCAGACACATAGCACATATTTCTTCATGCCGTGCCCTCCTATTATTTGCTATATTCGTACTTATTTACCTCGGTTGCTCCCCAAGAAGCGAGCAGCCAATCCATACTCTCCCCGTGCTGCAATTCAGCCACGGCACCAGTTTCGACGTTGCGGACAGTCTTGCCCTCAACCGTCAGGCACACTACATTCGTGCCCAGATTAAATACATAAATCATTTGAATTTCCTCCTATTTTAAGTTAGTGAATAAATCTTTGTAGTGTGTGCCGTCACGACACGTTTGCAGTGCTGCACATCCCTTCCTCCGCCACGATTTAGGCGGCTATCTGAATAACTTTATGCAACACGCACACACTTCACCCTGTTTACCAAAGTTGACTGTTTATTACTTCTTCCTGTACTGCGATGCTCTCCTGATTGAACATCTTCTTGAGAGTGCTGCACAAAGCACGGACTTGCTGCTGCTCTGCAAATAGCAACTCGATACGCAAAGTGGTCTCCGACACGATTGTGCCATCCTCGTGCTTATAGATGCCCTTCGCCTCAAAGATTGTGCCGCCGTCAAAGTCTGCACTAATGAGGTTAGATACGATTTTGTAAGCCTCTATCGTACACACTTCCTGCTGCTTGCTGTCCTTGTCATTCAGACCAAGGTACAAAGTGAATTTCTTAATCATAAATGTTTTAAGTAAGTTAGTGAATTATATAGTGAATTATAATTGTCTAAGTCTAAAAGGAATTGCCACGACAAAAGACTCCCCGCCGTGCTCGATTTCAAAATGATGATATTCCGCATCATCGCCAGCATATTTATCGCCAGCAAATGGCACGGAACCCATTTTAATCGCGTGCCGCGCCCCCCATGACATCGACACTATAGTGCCTCCGTAATAGTCCTCCAGGGAACTTAAGAGGTTTAATGCCTCCATCCAGGAGTCTAATGCCTCTTCCATATACGCCATTATAGAGTCCTCGCCGTAAACGCCATCTCTGAATCTTTTAGCAGCCATTCTTTAAATTGTAATTAATCGCTCTCTCTGTGTTGAAGGGCTTGAGACCTATTGTATATACATCATTATATATACAAGCCACATTAAGCGGCTTCTGGGTCGAGTGGTGTGGCCGTATAGCCTCATTACGAGGGAGTGACGGAAGCCTGTAACTCGTTGCCTTCGGGTCAAAGTCTTGCGATGGTTCCCCCGTCCGTTGTCTGTCACTCATCATCTCGTGAGCGTGTGACTCGTAGACGGCTTCCGCATCGGGCTGTTGCAACCCAACTCAAAAGCCCCGCTGTCGCTATGTCTTGGTGCCGTTCTGAACTTTTGACACCAAAGTTACATACTATTTGAAATATATAAAAACAAAAAAATATGTTATAAAACATGTTTTTTACTATCTTTTTACTAACTTTTTGATTTTCAATAAAATAACATA
>CALAVA010000041.1 GCA_937892025.1 uncultured Bacteroidales bacterium | reverse complement strand
ATAGGGGGGGGTAAAATACTGATTATCAGACTATTTATAAATTAACACATTTATATTGAGAGAATACTTTTTTTGAAAAAACTGCTACAAAAGTGCGTTTTCCTCAAAATTTATAAGATTTGAGCAATTGTCAATCCGGAAACGACAAATCGGACAAACCTACCTGCCAACATCAGTACAGCCACTTTAACGGGATTGATACGCATAAACCCCAAGCCTAATGCAATTAAATCACCGACAAATGGCAACCATGCAAAAAAGGCCGAATAAACGCCATATTTTTGTATTTTTTTCTGAAAATCTTCAATTTTTTGTCGAGGTGTTTTCATATATTTTTCCACCCATTCCCATTTGCCGAGGTATCCCAAGAAATAAGTAGTAAGCCCTCCCAAGAAATTTCCTATAGTAGCCACAAAAATACATATCCAAACATTTGACCCCAAATAAATAAGTCCGGACAACACAATTTCCGAACTTATAGGTATGATAGTTGAGGCTAAAAAACTTGACAAAAATAAGCCCAAATATCCGAGTTTAATCAACTTTTCCATTATATTTGGGCTTATGATACAATTAATGATAGGCTTTTATTTTGCTGAAATTGCAGCCAATGCAATAGAATACATTTTTGTTTTTGCGGAATCACCGCGGGAGGTTAGCACGCAAGGCACTTTAGCACCCATTACCATTGCTCCCAATTCTCCTCCTGCCAATTTGGTGTTTGATTTGTAAAAGACATTTCCTGTTTCTATGTTTGGGAAAAGCAAGCAATCGGCATCGCCGGCAACTGTGCTATTGAGTTTCTTTATTTGAGCACTTTCTTGATTGATAGCGACATCTAATCCGAGTGGACCATCAACAAAGGCACCTTTTATTTGTCCTCTATCTGCCATTTTGGCGATAATAGCGGCATCTACACAAGCCTGCATAGCGGGCAACATTTGTTCGGTGGCAGCCAAAAGAGCAACTTTTGGTTTTTCTATTTGCAAAGATTGGGCGGTTTTTATCAAATAATTGGTGATAGCAATTTTTTGGTTCAAATCTGGTGCAGGAATAATGGCGACATCACCGCAAACTATCAATTTATGATATTTTGGTGTTTCAATAACGGTAACATGACTCAAAACGGCTTTTGGACCGGGCATCAATCCTGTTTCTTTGTTCAAAATTGCACGCATATATTTGTCTGTACTCAACAAACCTTTCATCAACACGTCTCCTTCACCTTTGTTGATTAAGCCAACCGCTACTGCACCGGCTTTGTTTTCATCGGCTTCTTGCACAATACGAAATTTGGACATATCAAAGCCATGTGCTTGACAAACATTTGCAATTGTTGCCTCATCACCTACCAATGTAGCATCTACAATACCTGCTTGTACGGCATTATAAACGGCCTCAATGGTGTGTTCATCATTGGCATAAGCGGCCACTAATCTTTTTCTACCTTTTGATTTTACAACTTCTAAAAGCTGATCTAATTTTGTTATGCTCATTTCCTATTTTTTATAATTATTTGATAATCTTTATTTAAAAAATTATATCGTCATTATTTCCTTTTCTTTTATAGAGAAATATTTGTCTATTTCTGCAATAAACTCATCGGTAACTTTTTGAATATCAGTTTCTAATTTTCTAATTTCATCTTCAGAAACGCCATTGTCTTTCAATTTTTTGGCTTGTTCATTAGCGTTTCTGCGAATGTTACGGACGTTTACTTTGGCTTGTTCGGTTTCTTGTTTGGCTTTTTTGACCAATTCTTTTCGGCGTTCTTCTGTCAAAGCAGGAACAATGATTCGAATAACCTCGCCGTTATTTTGCGGATTAAAGCCTAAATTTGCGGCCATAATAGCCTTTTCTATAACGGGAATCATGTTCTTTTCCCATGGTTGAATGGCTATCTGTTTGGGGTCAGGAGTGGTAACACTTGCCACTTGGTCTATCGGAGTTTGAGTGCCATAATAATCTACTTTGACTCCGTCCAACATTTTAGGATTTGCCTTACCTGCTCGAATTTGTTCTAATTCTTTTTCCAAAAAACCGAGAGAACTTTTCATATCGTTCTTCATTTCGGTCAAACATTGTGTACTATTCTCTATCATATTATAATTTTTATGTTTAATTTCAACAATTTAATTTTCTTCGGTATTATCATTATCTTGTATTTCTTCTTGTTTTTTTTGTTTTTCTTGCATACGTTTTGCCTCTTTTTCCACGTATGAACTGCCCCATTTGAAGACAATTAGATAATGAGTCAAGACTATAATTCCCCAAATTAAGGAAAGAGCCAAAAAGAAATTAAAAACAGACGATTCCAAACTACTTGCTCTAAACAAAAAATAATATAGTAACCACAAAAGAACATTTACCAAAACAAAAACTGCAAAATGTATTTTCATGTGTACTCTTCTGCGAGCCTTGCGATACAATTTTTTTTCGTCTTCGGTATTTGTCAAAACATTATCTGTTTCCATATTTATGTGTTTTAGTCTGTATTGTTTATTTTGAAATAATTGTTCCTATTGTTTGTCCTTCTACTATTTTTAGGAGATTTTCTTTTGCGTTCATATCAAAAACAATAATAGGCATATTGTTTTCTTTGCAAAGGGTAAAAGCAGTCATATCCATAATTTTAAGTCCTTTTTCGTAGGCTTGGTCAAAAGTTAAGGTGTCAAATTTTGTTGCATCGTTATATTTTTCAGGGTCTTTGTCATAAACACCATCAACACGAGTACCTTTGAGCAAGACATCTGCTTTTATTTCTATTGCTCGCAATGCCCCTGCAGAATCGGTAGTGAAATATGGATTGCCGGTACCTCCACTCATAATAACAACAAAACCTTGTTCAAGATAATTGATAGCCTTACGAGCACTCATTTTTTCACACACAGGGTCTATGGCCAAACCAGACAAAACAACGGCTTTGCACCCCAAAGCCTCTAATTGACCTTGCAAAGCCATACTATTGATTGTCGTTGCCAACATGCCCATATAATCACCTTGCACTCTATCAAAACCATGTTTGGCACCCTGCATACCACGAAAAATATTGCCACCACCAATAACAACACCTATTTGAACACCTTTGTCTTGTGCAGATTTTATCTCTGTAGCAAAATAATCCAACATGTCTGTATCTATGCCTTGTGCAGATTGACCCCCTAATGATTCGCCACTTATTTTTAATAATATTCTTTGATATTTCATTTTTTAGACTTTTTATGTGTGCATTGCCTCTCTATCAGAGGTGCAAAGTTAGAAAAATTATAAATGATTGACAACTTTTTTCACTGTTTTTTTTCTTTTTATTAGCAGTTGCTCCCTAAAATGCCTGCGATTGCCTTTTGTATAGCACAAAAATGATAATGAATATTTTTTATAACTTCGCCACTTGAATCTATAAGTCAAACCTTAACAATAATAATTCGTACACTTACATTCCTTTTTTTTGTATTTTTGCATAAAATATTACAAAGTAAATTATACATAAATATTGAGTAAAGACATTGCTGACAAAGCAATTGAAATTGTATCACATATATAAATATATTCCTTATGATGACAAACGAAACTAACAACCTGATAACCATCAAAGATGCCTCAATCTTTGCGACCGAATTTACAGGTAGAAATGTTACCACTTCAAATATAATGTACCTTGTTCAATATGGAAAAATTAAAAAATATGGAGAAAACGGTTCTACTATGATTCGTAAAGCAGATTTAGTTTCATATTATGAATCTGCAAATGGCAAAAGAGAAATTGAATGGAAAGAAAAATTAGGAAGTGATTTAAATTGGGCTTTATCATTCGACAATCTAAAAGAAGCAGAAACAACTAAACACGTACATAGATTACATCCTTATAAAGGAAAATATATTCCTCAGTTGGTAGAATACTTTTTAGATAACCATACTGACAACTTCAAAAAAGATGTTTATTTTAAAAGGGGAGATATAGTTTTAGACCCTTTTTCTGGAAGCGGAACAACAATGGTTCAAGCGTGCGAAATGGGACTTCATGCAATAGGCATAGATGTTTCTGCTTTCAATGCTTTAATCGGCAATTGTAAAGTAATGAAATATGATATTGCAGATGTTATTGTAGAAACAAAAAGAATAACAGAGTCGCTAAAACAATTTGTTTTCGAATCCCATATTCGAGATTTTGATGATGAACTCACTCAAAAACTCAATGAGTTCAACAACTTGTATTTTCCTGTTCCTGATTATAAGTATAGGTTGCAGCAAAAAGAAATAAACGAAAAAGAATATTCTGTAGTTTATGAAAAAAAATTTCTTGATACCTACAATGACATTATAAATAAATATGGTATAAAACTTCGACAAGATAAAAACGAAACATTTCTTGACAAATGGTATTTCCCAAATGTACGAGCAGAAATAGATTTTGTATTTGAAAAAATAAAACAAATACAAAATCAATCAACAAAAAAAATAATTAGCGTTATATTAAGTCGAACAATTCGTAGTTGTCGTGCTACTACCCACGCTGATTTGGCTACATTATTAGAACCTGTTACAACTACATATTATTGTCATAAGCATGGCAAAATGTGTAAACCTTTATTTTCTATTCTGAAATGGTGGGAAACATATACAAAAGATACCATTAAAAGGTTACAGATTTTTGATGCACTCAGAACCCAAACTTATCAATATTGTATAACAGGAGATAGCCGGTCAATTAACATTATTGATCAATTGGAATCTATCAACCAAGATTTTGCCGACTTAGTTAAATCAAAAAAAATAAAAGGCATTTTTTCATCACCGCCATACGTAGGTTTAATAGATTACCATGAACAGCATGCTTACGCTTACGATTTGTTCGGGTTTACGCGTAACGATGAACTCGAAATAGGTCCTTTGTACAAAGGACAAAAATCAGACGCTCAACAGTCATACATCAAAGGTATTTCGGAAGTTCTTAATAATTGCAAACAATACATGGTCGATGATTATGATGTTTTTTTGGTAGCAAACGACAAATATAATCTCTATCCAACTATTGCGAACAAAGCAGAAATGCAGATTGTAGAGCAATTCAAACGTCCTGTACTTAATAGAACAGAAAAAAATAAGAATGCTTATTCAGAAATCATTTTTCATTTAAAACGGAAGTAATTATGGCATTAACGGCAAAACAAAAAATAGAAATTCAGCAAGTTATTTCCACTTGTCTAAGAAATAAATTCAAAAATTATGTTCCTCAGAACAATTATATGCCATTTCACACCAGACTATTAGGCAAAGACAGAATGGCACTATATTCATTTATGCAATCTCTTTTGACGACTTTTGGTACATCTATTTTTGAACCTGTTGCAGCAGCATTAGCCAAAACTAAGTTTGCAAAAGTTGAAACACAATATGTTGTTGGAGAACACATATATAAAAGTTGCCAACAATCAGTGCAAGCAATTGTAAATGAACTAACATATAAGCCTCGTCCAGACAAAACAAAGGAATTGTTAGAATTACAAAAACATCTTTCTGGTCAGAAAAATAAACTTAAACCAGCAAAAGTTGATTTGTTTGTTGAAACAAAAAATGGAGAACAATACATGTTTGATTTGAAAACAGCAAAGCCTAATAAAGGGGACTTTCAAAAATTCAAACAAACTCTTTTAGAATGGGCTGGGATAGCATACACAAAGGACAAAAAAGCTAAAATCAACACATTAATAGCTATCCCGTACAATCCATACGAACCTGAACCCTATCAATTTTGGACAATGGCAGGAATGTTAGACATCGACAAAGAATTGAAGGTTGCTGAAGACTTTTGGGATTTCTTAGGGGGTAAAGGTGCATACAAAGATTTATTAAACTGCTTTGAAAAGTCCGGGATTGAACTACGTCCAGAAATTGATAGATATTTTGCAAAATTTAATAAGAAATGATGTGGCAACAAAAAAAGAACTTATTGCTCAAACAATTGTAAAAATATTGGTGTCTCATTTAAGTTCTTTTCCTGAAGATGGCAATAATAATAGAAATGCACCATTTCACGTTGCATTTCTTAATGCTTTTTCCGACAAACTTAATGGGAGGGTTCGTGATATTCCTGATTATATTAGCCTCAGTAGTTGACTTCAAGGATTTAATACATCATTAGGTCAATCGTTTTTTGAATCTGTTGCCCATATACTCTGTGATGAAGGAGAAAAAGGAATGTATGCTTTAACCGAAAAAGGCGAAAAATATAAAGGAAGATAATGTATGGATAAAGATAAATCGTCAATTAAATTATCAGAAGCTGTCGAAGCCATCAAAACGGCAATAATGCAAGGTCAGTACGAAGCGTTGAAAGATGTTAATCGAGTTCAACTTACTGTTTATTATGCGATTGGTAAATATTTATCGAAGAATACTCGCAAAATGTAATATGGTAGTGGTGCCATAAAAGCAATAAGCGAACAACTTCGTAAAGAAATGCCTAGATTGCGAGGATTTTCAGCTACGCAATTAAATGAAATGCGAAGATTTTATGAGGCTTGGTATTTGCTGGATTCTTCAAATCCTACAATAAAAGATTTATCGGTTGCAACCGATAATTTACAAAGAGCTAATAATCAAATAGATATATTCAATACTATAGTCATACCTAATTTAGCGGATTTTCCAATAGAAGACTTCTTCAAAGTGCCGTTTACTCATCATACTCGCATTATGGCAAAATGCAAAGAGCTTCCTGCACGATATTATTACATTCATCGGACTGTGGAAGAACATCTATCGGTGGACGCACTTGAAAAAATTATCAAGCAACAAGCATTTGAAAATCAAGATAAATTACCTAACAATTTCTCTAAAACAATATATTACTGTCCGCTAAACTTTCTACATTAGCATAAAATTAGGGCTGAAACCAG
>CALAVA010000040.1 GCA_937892025.1 uncultured Bacteroidales bacterium | reverse complement strand
ACAACAAAATGAAAAGAACACTCAAGAAAAAGTTCAATTAAAGGAAATGCAAACAGGCAGACCTGTTAAACAAGAAAAAGATTGGTAAAATGAGAACATTTTTTCAAAGAAATATATTAACAATTGTTTGTTTTACAATATTATGTACTTTGTTCTTTGCTCCTTTGCGGACCGATGCACAATTTACATGCACACTCAAGGCTCCAAGTGAGGTTGCCGTTGGAGAGTATTTTCAGTTGAGTTTTATTTTAAATGAGAAACCTTCATCGTTACCTAAATTGAATTTTCAAAATTTTTCTTTTATCAATGGTCCAAGTGTTAGTTCATCTTCGTCAATGTCTATCATAAATGGGAAAATGTCTTCCAATTCGTCCTATACCTATACCTATGTTTTTGTGGCGAACAAAGAAGGTACTTACACGATTCCCTCCATCACTTTTTCTTCAGGAAAAGACCAAACTCAATCAAATTCTTTGACGATACGTGTCGTTTCATCTTCTGTTTCATCTAATGGAAACAACTCCAATGCTTCATCTATTGCTCCACAGCAGAGTAGAACTCAAAATAATACCAATGCTTCTTTTAATAAAAACGATTATTTCATTCGTGCTTCCGTAGATAATGCCAATCCTTATGTAGGGCAACAAGTAATTATTCGCTATAAGATGTATATTAGTGAGCAGGCTTATAGATACCAAGCCAGTTTGACCAGTATGCCTTCAGCGGGGAATTGTTGGACATACGAGTTGGGCGATAAAAATGCGGAACCCAAACGTTATACAGAAACAATAGACGGAAAACGTTATAATGTTTCTGATATCCGAACCATAGCAGTCTATCCACAAAAGAGCGGACAAGTGAAAATTAGTCCCTTAGAAGCAGATTTAGTGGTACAAATACTTGTTCAGCAGCAACAACCATCTACTGGCGACCCATTTTTTGATGCCTTTTTTGGTGGTTCTACCACACATGCACAAAATATGGACTTGCACATTGCTTCAAATACAGTAAATTTGAAAGTTAGAGAGTTGCCTCAAAGTGGAAAACCTGATAATTTTAGTGGTTTGGTCGGAAATTTCTCTATTGCTTCAGAACTGACCAGAGATAAAGTGTCGGCAGATGATGCTACAAATCTCAAAATAACGATTTCGGGAAATGGCAATTTGCAATATATTAACGCCCCAGACTTGCATTTCCCTGCTGATATAGATGTTCATGAACCAAAAATAATAGATAATATCAAAACCACAATCGGTGGAGTTAGTGGTTCCAGAACGTTTGAATATATTCTCATTGCAAGAAATCCGGGAACTTATGAATTGCCCGCTGCCGAATTTTCCTATTATGATAAAACCAAAGAAAAATATCAAACAATTGAAGGAAAAACTTTTACTTTGCAGGTAGATAAGTCTAAAGGGGGGACACAAACCATTTTTACTTCGGCCAACAAAAAAGATATTAAAATGTTGGGCAATGATATACGTCATATAAGAACAGATGTTATACCAACAAAAAAATCCACATCTTTTTTTGGAACATGGCAATACATTCTTTTGTTGCTTTTACCTTTTGTGTTATTGCTTATTTTCTATGCTATAGTTAGAAAAAAACGGGCAGACCAGCAAAATATCGTTCTATTAAAGGATAAAAAGGCGGCAAAGACTGCAAAAAAACGTTTGCAAAAAGCCGCAGTGCTGTTAAAAGCAAACAAACAACAAGAGTTTTATGAAGAAATTTCACAAGTGCTTTGGGGCTATGTTAGTGATAAGTTTCATATTCCATTAGGACAACTATCAATAGACACAGCAGAAGAAAAATTGGCACAACATCACATGAATGCTCAAAGTATTCAAGTTTTTATGGATACCTTAAGAACGTGTGAGTATGTGCGATTTGCTCCCAATTCTGATATGACACCAGAAAAA
This sequence comes from uncultured Bacteroidales bacterium, assembly GCA_937892025.1. Classification (GTDB taxonomy): domain Bacteria; phylum Bacteroidota; class Bacteroidia; order Bacteroidales; family WCHB1-69; genus UBA1205. The sequence goes on along the minus strand of CALAVA010000040.1, from coordinate 2,766 downwards.
ATGTATGAGCAAACTTTCAGATTTATAACACAAATAGAACAAGAACTGAAAGCCTAATGAACTCTTGAAATTGAGGAGTATAAAAAAAAGTGTCATTAAAAAAAAATTATTAAAATTTGTTCTAATAAAATAAAATTTTATCTATATTTGCATTTTTAATAAATAATTGTAGTAATAAAAATAGATACAAGATGACAATAGATTTGAAATGTTATGGTATAGATGATGTAAAGGAAATTTACCACAATCTATCTTATGAAGAATTGTATAAGCATGAAACTGCAGCTGGTTTGCAGGGGTTTGAAGTTGGAGAAGAAACCACGCTCGGAGCAATCAATGTGAATACGGGTATTTTTACAGGACGCTCTCCTAAAGATAAATATATTGTAAAGGATGAGGTTACAGAAAATACAGTTTGGTGGGCTGGTGCCAATAGAAAAGGTTCAGACAATAAACCTATCAATCAAGAAGTTTGGCAATCGTTGTTGGATAATAGTCGCAAACAATTGAGCGGTAAGAAATTGTATGTGATGGACGCGTTTTGTGGTGCCAATGAAAATACACGATTAAAGGTTAGAGTTATTTGTGAAGTGGCATGGCAAGCCCATTTCGTGAAAAACATGTTTATAAGACCAACAGAAGAAGAACTGAAAAACTTTGAACCCGATTTTGTTATGCTAAATGCTTGTAAAACAACTAATCCGCATTGGAAAGAACAAAATCTGAATAGTGAAGTTTATGTCGCCTTCAATATCAAAGACAGAATGGCCGTTATCGGTGGTACATGGTATGGCGGTGAAATAAAAAAAGGCTTTTTCTCTATTATGAATTATTTTTTGCCTTTACGAGGCATGGCTTCTATGCATTGCTCTGCTAATCAGGCACAAGATGGTAGCACAGCCTTGTTTTTTGGATTGTCCGGAACAGGGAAAACCACCTTATCGGCAGACCCAAGACGTTTGTTAATCGGAGATGATGAACATGGTTGGGACGATGAAGGTGTGTTCAATTATGAAGGCGGTTGCTATGCAAAATGTATCAACTTGTCAAAAGAACAAGAACCTGATATCTACAATGCTATCAAAAGAGATGCTTTGTTGGAAAATGTGAAGATAAATCCAGATAAAACACCTGATTTCGCTTCGGATGAAAGAACAGAAAACACCCGCGTGTCCTATCCAATTTATCATATTAATAATATTGTAAAACCAGTTTCAAAGGGAACACACCCTAAAGAAATCATTTTCTTGTCTGCTGACGCTTTTGGCGTTTTGCCAGCAGTTGCTCGTCTGTCTGAAGAACAAATGATGTATTATTTCTTAAGCGGTTATACGGCTAAATGGGCAGGAACAGAACGTGGAATTAAAGAACCTGTCCCGACATTCTCTTCCGCATTCGGTGCCCCATTTTTGTTATTACACCCCACTATGTATGCCGAAGAATTGCGTAAAAAAATGCGTCAGCATGGATCTTCTGCTTATTTGGTAAATACAGGTTGGGTAGGTGGTGCCTATGGCGTAGGAAAGCGTATTAGTTTAAAGGCTACACGTGCAATTATTGATGCTATTCATGATGGATCTATCAATAAGTGTGAGTATGAAGAGTTGAAACCATTTGGTTTGATGATTCCTAAAGCCTTGAAAAACGTGGATACACAATTGTTGAATCCAAGAAATCTATGGGCTGACAAAGTCGCTTACGATGCTCAAGCACGTCAATTGGCTGAGGCGTTTATCAAGAATTTTGAAAACTTCACAGATAACGAAGAAGGTAAATTGTTAGTAAAATTTGGACCTCAATTATAATTATTGCAAATATGCTGACAAGGTTGGCATTTTATCTTGTTTTCTATCCATTGTCTTTATTACCTTTACAGGTTTTGTATGGTCTTTCTGATGTGATGTGTGTTGTCTTATACAGACTTGTAGGGTATAGAAAGGCGGTGGTTAGAAAAAACTTGCACAATTCCTTTCCCAATCATTCGGGAAAGGAATTGTTGTTGATAGAAAAACAATATTACAAACATTTGTGCGATTTGTTTGTTGAATCTATCAAATCATTGACTATGAGTAAAAAACAAGTGCTAAAAAGGTATCATTGTCTAAATGAAGAACTTGTAAATCGCTATTTTAAACAAGGGAAAAGCGTTATTTTGTTATCTGCTCATTACAACAATTGGGAATGGATGGTTCTGTCTTTGTCTATGCAGTTTTTGCATCATGGCATAGGAGTAGGAAAAGCCAATTCCAATAAAGTGTTTGAATTATTGATAAATAGAGCAAGAACACGTTATGGAACAGAGGTCGTTTTTGCTGATACCGTAAGAGAAACCTTTTTGCATTATGAGCAACAACAAAAACCTTGTGCATATATGATGTTGTGTGACCAATCACCTGCAAGTGTGAAAAAATCTTTTGTCCTTGAATTTATGCATCAGCCTTCGGCTATGATTTACGGAGGAGAATATTTCGCAAAAAAATACAACTATCCTGTTTTTTACTATGTGGTAAAAAAAATAAAGCGAGGATATTATGAGATAAGTCTAAAACCTATTACCAATATACCACAAGAAGAAGATTATGGTGCTATTGTAAAAAAATCTAGTAGTTATTCAATTGACTTAGTTAATTACTAAATTATTATTAAGTGTTATTAATTATTTCATTAACAAAATGGAGTTAAATAATTTCTTTTTTAATCATTAAAAAATTCATATATATTTCAATTTATATTAAATTAATAATTGACCTAAAATTAAAAATCTTA
>CALAVA010000039.1 GCA_937892025.1 uncultured Bacteroidales bacterium | reverse complement strand
CCTTCATAAGATTTGAGCATGGAGTAGTGCATCGATTCATCATAAGAAAATTCATCAACAATATTAGTGTCGCATAAAAGAACGATATTGCCAGCCGTATTTGGCAATGCAGGTAAGGCATTGACCTCAAGCATGGATTCTATATCTGGACATGTATATTGAGATAATATTTTGGCAGAATTGGTGGATAACAACAGATATTCACCAGCAAACAAACTTCTATCTACCTCTGTAATGGATTTTGATGAACCTATTGAACCATTGCTTTGCCGAGAGGCTATCAATAATGACCTTAAATCTATTATCTTGTCTGAATTGTTGTATAATTCAACAAAATCTACACCATCGTCTTTCGGATTGAACAAAACTTCATTGATAAGAATATCATTGTATTGGGCTTTTTGGGCAATGCCAAAAGATGAAAATGTTTTTAAAGGAATCATGTTGCCTACACAATCTGTAATGGTATCAACAATGGATAAAGTGTAGATGATATTTTCTCTCAAGTGAGGTGAAACTATCAAATTAACACTTTTCCACGCCTTGTCAATAGATGATATCTCTTTAACGGCAATTTTATGGTCAATTTGAAAGTTAGAGAGTTTTAGCAAGGTTGAAGGTAAGATTTTTTCGTCAAAATAAATGGTAATAACACTATCGTTGCATGTGTATATGTGGTCTATTTTGGGGTTTTGGGTGTCTTGGTTGCTTTGATATACGGAATTTTGTTTTCCCGGAGTTCCTCCAATATTTGCCACGGACGATTGCCAATTGTCTGCTTCTCCACATGGATTGTCCATATCTATCATTTCCAAAGACCACCCTCCATTGGCTTTTGTGGTATTGCTATGCCATTTTGATGAAAAACAAACACTATGTATCAATTCATAGGTATTGTTAAACAAAGCAATTTCTTGTCCGTCATTGGTGATTTGCATATTAGAAATTCCCAAAACCTGACCAAATGATTCTAACAAAGGAAGAGAACTATTAGCCGTTATTATCAAATATGCTTTGGCTGGTAAGATATATTCGGGCAATATTCGTGAGGAATTACCAATATTGAGTGTATAATCTTTCAAATTGATAGGGTAGTCTTTAGGGTTGTACAATTCGATATATTCTGCCTCTGGCAAGCCAACCACAGGGGAGGGTTTGGACATGATTTCTGTAATGAGCAATTCAAAAGGATAGGAACGATAGTTGATAATAGTGATATTGGTATCTAATAGACTATTGCCCTCCAAATCTGAAATGTTTTTAATGTTTAATTTGAAAACTGTGTTCTCTTCTATGGCTTTGTTAAACATCACGTCAATTTTTGACAAGGCGGTGTCGGTCCACATAATTCTTTCAGGAATGCCTATATCGGGGTGTAGTTCAAAACAAGTGGTATTTATTGTTGTAGTATCTATGTTTTCATTGAAAAAGAGGGATACAATAGATTTGTCTGTCGGGTCAAATTCATATTTGATAAGCATAGGAGGAATTGTGTCATAAATAACTGGTCCATAGTATATGTCATCAAAAAAGAATTTGTTGGCATTAGAGGTTGTATAAATACATTTTAATCCAAGATAAGTGCCTATTGGGTAATTGTATGTGCAAGCAAATTGTTCGACAAAAACGTTGTCTTGGGTATGTTGTGCTGTTGATATTTGCCAAATGCTATCTGTTAAAATCACTTGAACGACAATATCAAAAGCAGAAGCGATATATGC
>CALAVA010000038.1 GCA_937892025.1 uncultured Bacteroidales bacterium | reverse complement strand
ATACGGCTTGCGAAACAACAAAAAAACGAAAAGAGGTAATTTTGCTAAAATTAGCCAAGAAATAATCCGTTATATGTTCATAATCACATATATACAATATGGAAAAATAATAAATATAAGCCAATATCACTCCAAGTAAGGGAAGTACAAAATGTTTCCATGAATAACTTTTAGTGATACTATAAGCAATAAAAACAAAGCCTATCAAAAAAATAAAAGGACTATATATCAATGATAAAACACCGATAATCAAACCTACGATAAAATCAGAATAAGGATTTTCTATACCTGCAAAAGATAATATTTTTACACTCACAAAAAACAATAAAACAAAAACCAACAATAAAGATGGCAACATCAACAAAGACGGAAACATCAATGATACCAACAAATAAATGAATATCGGTTCTATATTATCACGATTGATAAGCATGATTTTTACCATAATATACTGAAAAACAATCACATTTATCAATAATAAGATAGATGAAAGCAGTTTATAAACAATAATATTATTCAATACCGCATCCACGCTCTCAACAAACAATGTGATAGGAGTCATATTTTCGGCAACCCATATCTTATACAAACACAAGATAAACAAAGCGATGAGGCAAAAAACATGGAAAAACCTAAGCCTTTGTTTTAATGACAATGCCATATTATACGTAATTTATAAGCGTTACATTCTTTTCTGTAACAGATAAATGTGTCTTTCCACCAAGTATCAAAGCACGATTGTCTGTTATATGTCCAGCAGGAAAATCAAAGCAAACAGGATAGTTATATTCACACACATGTGAAAGTATAATCTCTTTAGCAGTATATCCAAAAGGAATGGTATTATCATGCATGTTTGTTATGCCACCGACAATCAAACCTTTAAGGGCGGATAGTTTTCCAGCTCTTTTCAAACAAAGCATCATTCTATCCACATGATACAAATATTCGTCCAAATCTTCTATAAACAAGATTTTACCTTCTGTATTAATATCTGAAATAGAATTATTTACGGCATATAGTAGCGATAAATTACCACCTATCAATTCTCCTTCTGCCTCCCCAAATAGATTAAACGGTTGTGAATCAATCTCATAACTAAGTTTTCCTGTTGTCAAGGCTTGTATCATCGAAGTATGAGCATTTGTTTTTTCGGGTTCATCAGTCATATTTATTGGCATAGTGCAATGCAAGGTTGGCAAATGACATTGTGTATGAATATGTGTATGAAAAACAGTTGTATCACTATATCCACACAACCATTTGGGATATTTTAGTAAAGGTGAAAAATCAAGTTTATCAACAATTCTCATTCCACCATATCCACCTCTTGCACAAACAATTGCTCGTATATCAGGATTATTTATTGCGGCTTGCATATCTTCAGCCCGTTCTTCATCTGTTCCCGAAAACTGATGATGTGTTCCCCATAAATGTTTTCCATAGACGACTTGAAATCCTTGTTGTTCAAAAAAACACACAGCAAATTGCAAGTCCTCGGCTGTAACGCTACGGGCGGGAGCCACAATCTGAATTTTATCTTTGGGTTGCAATAAATACATAAGCTTTATCCGCATCTACCCTATATTTACCCCTGCTTTCACCAAATCGCTTGGTGTGATAAGCACAAGACGACCGTCAGCATCTTCAGCAGAAAGAATCATACCCTCACTATTGACACCTTTGAGTTTTCTGGGAGCAAAATTGGCTATAAAACACACTTGTTTGGTATAATATTTCGCAATTCCACTCACTATGGTGCGTCCTCCTTGACCATCATCTATCTTAAACTGCAACAATTTATCCGCCTTGGGAACTTTTACGCAATCAATAACAGTACCTACTCTAATGTCTAATTTTGTAAAATCATCAAAAGAACATTCAGGTTTTATAGCCTTTGGCACAAAAGCATTCTTTTCATTTTCTTTCTTGCTGTTTGCCAATTTTTCCAATTGTTTATCAATAGCTGCATCTTCTATCTTTTCAAACAACAAGATGGCGTTACCAATTTCGGTTTCTGATAGCAATAAATCAGCCTTGCCAGCCTCTTGCCAACCAAAATTACCCATTTTAAGCATATTTTTTATTTTTGTTGCCGTAAATGGCAAGAATGGTTCTGCCAAAATAGCCAAATTGGCTGCCAATTGCAAAGAAAGGTTCATCACTGTCCGCACACGTGCCGGGTCGGTTTTGATAACTTTCCATGGTTCGTTATCTGTAAGATATTTATTTCCCAATCTCGCCAAATTCATCAACTCGTTTAAGGCTTCTCTAAAATGATACTTTTCTATATTACTTCCTATCAGTTTTGGATATTGTGATAATTGTTCTATCAATTGATTATCAATATCTTCAAAACTTTTTTCAGGTGTAGGAATCTTACCATTATAAAACTTGTGGGTTAAAACGACAATCCTATTGATATAATTACCTAAAATGGCAACCAATTCATTGTTATTTTTTGCCTGAAAGTCTTTCCATGTAAAGTCATTATCTTTAGTTTCTGGGGCATTGCTGGTCAGCACATATCTTAAGACATCTTGTTTTTGTGGAAAATCCTCCAAATATTCATGTAACCATACTGCCCAATTGCGAGAAGTGGAGATTTTGTCGTTTTCAAGGTTCATAAATTCATTGGCAGGCACATTTTGTGGCAAGATATAACTGCCTTCTATTTTCAGCATAATAGGAAATATAATGCAGTGAAACACAATATTATCCTTTCCGATAAAGTGTACCAATTTGGTATTTTGTTCTTTCCAATAGGGTTTCCAATCCTTACCTGTCTGTTCTGCCCATTTTTTAGTTGCAGAAATATATCCAATTGGTGCTTCAAACCAAACATACAGCACTTTTCCTTCAGCATTAGGGATAGGCAGTTTTACCCCCCAGTTTAAATCACGGGTAACGGCACGAGGTTGCAGCCCCATATCTATCCACGATTTACATTGTCCATATACCGTAGAACGCCAATCAGACTTATGGTCTTCTAATATCCATTGTTTCAAAAAGCCCTCATATTTATCCAAAGGCAAAAACCAATGTTTGGTTTCTTTTTTTATCGGTTTTGCCCCACTCAACATAGATTTTGGATTGATAAGTTCCATCGCATTAAGGCTTGTGCCACAGGCTTCACATTGATCACCATAGGCTCTTTCATTGCCACAATGAGGACAGGTTCCCGTGATATATCTATCGGCCAAAAACTGCTGTGCCGTTTCATCATAATATTGCTCAGTGGTTTTCTCAACAAACTTACCTTCATCAAACAATTTTTTGAAAAACGCTGCAGCCGTTTGATGATGTGTCGCATCTGAAGTTCTAGAATAAATATCAAAACTGATACCAAAATCCTCAAAAGACTTTTTGATGATAGCATGATACTTATCCACAATCACTTGCGGGGAAACACCTTCTTTACGAGCCTTTATGGTGATAGGAACACCATGCTCATCGCTACCGCCAATAAACAAAACATCTTCCCCATTTAAACGTAAATATCTGGCATAAATATCGGCAGGAATATAAACACCAGCCAAGTGTCCAATATGAATAGGACCATTTGCATACGGCAAGGCCGATGTTATGGTATATCTCTTAAATTTATTTTCTGTATAAAGCATCTGTGAATTATTTTTACAACTTAAATTTCTTTTTCACTGCAAAGATATAATTTTTTACTGCATGTCAGAAAATATTTTAGGAAATAAAAAAACTATGGTGCAAGAAAGAACAAAAAACGTATAAGAAGAGAAATATTTATTTTACAGAACTCACCTATAGTCGTTTTTTTAAGGCATTCTATGGATAAGACTTTTTGTACTATTGACCAACAAACTGTCCAATAGGCTATGATTGTGCTAAAACGAGCAACAAACCGAGTCCATAAACTCGATATATAGAATTGTAAGAATACGACAAGCCACACGGCAATACGGCATAACTTTCCCTATTTCTCCACGTTTCACACAAAAACTACCTAATAGAAGAACCTATAGGGGCAGTTTGTGCGGACATGTTATAACGACCATACTAATCGCTCCAACATTTTTATACATTGCCGCTTATATCATACAAAGCTAATTCAGCAATCTATCTAAGTGTTCTTACATTAACTATGTTATTATTGCATACTACCTATTTTTATTCCCAATTTGACATAAAAGGAATGTTTGCTATGAATATCATAATCAATATCAACATACTCCTTAACCCACTCCATATGACTATCCCAATGATAATAGGGATAGTTATTAACGGAAAAAGAAGTTCCACATAGAAAATCATAGCCTAAACCGAAGGAAAAACGACTTATATCTAAGCCAATCCCCAATTTCAATCTAAAGGTAGTAGGTATAGTATTTAAGCATAATACACTAACTCCAACAGAAGTTTCAAAATAAGAATAAACTTTCAGTCTAATAGGAATATAGACCCTTACGTTTTCCATTTCTGTAACAACATGCCCCTGTGTATAGCCATATCCATTATCATAATAACTTCCATTATAATCATACCAATAATCTAAGTCATTAAAATAATCATAGCCAATGCTTCCGCCGACAAAAACATAATCGTTGATTCTACAACCAAAAGTAAAATTGGTAGAAGCCCCCAAAGAGCGATCACCACAAACAATCATGCCTACATCTGCATACATATTAAACATGTTTCTTTTGATATACGGACGTTTATTATTGTCTAATTGTATATCATTTGAAGGTGATATTGTAACAACATTTTCCTTCACTGTTTTGTTCTGCACACTATTCTTATAGTGTTTTATAGGTTTATTGTTCGTATCAGAGTTTATAGGAGTTGGTGTTAGATTTTTCTGTTGCTCATTCGTAAGTGTCGGTTGAGTTGTCGTCGGTTGAGTTACTATAGCAGGTTTTGCTTGCTCTTGTTGCTCTTGTTGTACTTGTTTCTGATTAGTAAACAACTGCACCTCTCCATTGGCATAAATAATAGAAATCAATTCTTCTGTAGATACAACAAAAGTAGGGCCTTCTAAATTGCTTTGTTTCTTGTACTTGATTTCTGATTTGGAAACCTCCAAAATCTTTGCCTCTATCTTTTGAGCTTCTTTGGTAATGATAATATCTTGTGCTGAAAGACAAGCACAAAATAGAAAAAATATGATTCTTTATTAGAATAAATATTAATTGCTCCAGGCCATCTTAAACTTTTTAAAACAATACAAGAATAATTCATTTTATTCTCTTTTTGTTCTAAAGGATCAAAATCAGGTTGAGTTTCATCTAATAATTTTATATATGGATTAACATATACATTATCTTCATATTGTTGTTCTATTCTCCATGGAGTCATATATAAATAATCTTCACTTCCTAATATACCTATTTTTATCTTTTTATCATTTGAAACAGGTTCTAATCTTTTATCAAATGGATCTTTCTCTATTATTCTCTTTTTATATTCTTCTGGTTCTATTCCTTCTGGAGCATCATCTATTATATGACTTACTCTTCCACAATTTAATACACCTGGAGGATAATGTATCCAATATTTTAAATCACATAATATTTCATTTGTAAATTTTTTTGGTTTTTCTGCTGGTGTTAACATTTTATAAGGTGCTTCTTGATCTTCTATTGTATAATGATTTATAGATGGTACTAATTTAGCTCCATGATATATTCTACCTAACATACATCTTAATAAATGTCTTTCTTCTCCATTAAAATCAGGATTACTATGTATTTTTCTATTTAAATCTCCAGTAAACATATATTTTATTTTTCTAGATAATATTATTTGTTTAGGTTTTACATCTGGTAATTCTACCCATTTTTCACATAAATTATTTGTTACGAAAAATACATTTCTATTAAATCCATCTTCTTTTCTTTTTTCCATATCATTATCATAATTTGCATCTGCTGGAGGATCTATATCTGTTCCTTCGGCTATATAATAATCTTTTTTAGTTCCATATATTTTACCAAAAAATGAAACATTTCCTCCTGATAAAGTCGAAGATAAATTTCTTAATGAATTTGTTAAAAGAAGACTTTCTTTATTTCCTAATGATATTCCACAAAGGAGATAATAGTTCTTTTATTTTTTGTGAAGGAGATACTTTTGGAATATTTGATGAATTTACATTATATTTTCCTTCCTTTTTTATACGGATAGAAATATCTTCAAATAAATCTGAATATTTGATATCATCGTTCATTTCTTTTTTAACTTCGTACATTTTTCCTAAATGTTCATATAAATTTGTATTTCCGTTTCTTGATTTTATATCTTTCAAAAGGTTTTCCAAATTTTTTCCTTCCATGGCTGTTACCATATTA
>CALAVA010000037.1 GCA_937892025.1 uncultured Bacteroidales bacterium | reverse complement strand
ACATTTTGTCTTCCTTCAATTTAACAATTACCAAAACCATTGGGAAAACTCATTTTGATGTTTCCCCAATGGTTTTATCATATTTTTACTGATTAATATGTACTTGTAATTGATTAAATGGAATTTCAATATTTTTCTCATTGAATTTTTCGTATGCGGCTTGTTTAAAGGCCGAATCTATAGGCCAATAATCAGCAGTTTTCACCCATACTCTCAATTCTAAGTTCACAGAAGAGTCTGCCAAATCCAAAACAACGACAGCAGGATCGGCAGGTGCTTCAGGAGTATGCAAAACCTTATCAGATGTTGCTGGTATTTCCAACAAGGCCGCCCGTGCTTTTTCTATATCTTCCCCATAAGCAATACCTATTTTTATATTAACTCTACGCATATCTGATTTGGTATAATTAATCAAAGAAGTAGTCGCTAATTGAGTATTGGGGATAATAATAATTTTATTATCTATTGTAGAAAGCACTGTGCTGAATATCTGTATTTTCTGAACTGTTCCCATAAAAGAACCTTGTTCTATAAAATCACCTACTTTATAAGGTTTTAACAATAAAATAATGACTCCACCTGCAAAATTTTGCAGTGTTCCTTGCAAAGCCATACCTACCGCTAAACCAGCAGCACCCAAAATGGCGACAAAAGATGTTACTGGAATACCGGCTATGCTGACTGCCGTTATCACAACTAACGTTTTTAGAGCAATTTCTATCATAGAAGACAAAAATTGTTGCAAAGAAATCTCCATCTTTTTCTTTTCCATCAATCTATTGGTAATCTTAACAATCCACTTGACAAGTTTCCAACCGACAAACAGAACAAGTATAGCGATTAAAATTGCCGGAATATTCTTAAAAAGAATTCCAAAAATAAAATCTTTAGCTTGAAGTATTAATTTATCCATAAAAATTCATTTTAATAATTTAACAATCAGTGTTTGTGGTTTTCTTTAAATTTTTCCAATCTTGCTTTCAAATCGGGGAATTGGTTTCTATTTACCAAAGAGACGCAGGCTCTAAGACCCTGTCTTTGACTGCCTGTTATGGATAAAGATATGGCACTAATACCATAATATAATAGTTCTTCTAACAATTCATCACCCGTAAACCCCGGATAACCAATTGTAAAATAGAAACCATCTGCCAACAAATGGTCTTCATCTTTATCATAAACAACTTCAAAACCATTGTCGGTAAACATCTTTTTCATATCATGGGCTTTTCTTTCATATTCTTTGATTACTTCTATAAAATTGTAAGAGCCATCATTGCAAGCCTTTAAGATAGCAGCCATTGCATATTGTGCAGAATGGGCTGTACCTGATGTTAAAGCATAAACCGACCCATACACAATAGCATGACCTAAAGAATCTGTACCAAAATTTTCTTTCAGATTGGGATAATGTCCCTTAAACAATTTGTCTGAAATAACCATTACGGCCAATCGTTCACCCGCATAACTAAACGCTTTTGAACTTGAAATGAACAAAACATAATTGTCTGTATATTTGGCTACTGTAGATTGATACGGGGCTTGTCCGGGAATGGAAATATTCTTACGAAAATCCATACCAAAATAAGCTAAATCTTCAATAATAACAACATCATACTTATTGGACAACTCTGCAATAATTTGCAATTCTTTTTCTGTAAAGCATATCCAAGACGGATTGTTGGGATTAGAATAAACGATAGAATGAATATTTCCTTTTTTTAAATAAGATTCCAATTTATCACGCAATTTTTCACCACGATATTCATAGACATCAAAGGTTTCATATTTCGCCCCCATTATTCTATGTTGTTGTTTTTGAACGGGGAAACCCGGGTCTATAAATAAGGTTGTGTCTTTCTCCTTATGAAGGTGTTGAAATGTCATAAAAACAGCAAAACCCGCTTGCATAGAACCAACTGTTGGAATGCAACTTGAAGCAGGGACGTCTATATCTAAAAAATTTTTACAAAAACGAGACATCTCTGTTTTTAATTCTGGAATACCCTCTATATCAGGATAAATGGCCGCTACGCCATTTCGCAACGCTGCAATTTGGGCATCTACACCCACTTGTACTGCAGGCAAACCAGGTATGCCCATTTCCATGCGAACAAATTTCTGACCACTCGCTTTTTCAATTTCATTTATCAATTTTTTTACCTCACGAATAGAAGCCTTGCCAATATTAGGCAAACAGCTCTCCTTAATCTTTTCTTTTACAATGTCATACGGAATTGGTGTGTCTATCATAACTTATATTTTTTTTGAATTTCCAAAGATAGTAAAAAAATATATATCAACATCATATTTACGCCACAGCAACATAAAAAAAATGACAATTGCAAAAAAATATATAAACGGCTTCTCACTATCTTTTGATAGTAAAAACAAAATATTTCTTCCTTTGTCGTATAAAAAACAAAGGAAGAAAAATAATATCGTTGTTCTAAAAACACTTTTCCCAAAAAAAATTGGAAAAGTGCGAGTTTTTCATTTATATTACAACAAAAACTTGTTTTCAATTAATTATTACTCGGCAGAGCAGACGAGGCGGACAGAACGACCGAAGTAGCGGCTGCCGTTGTCGGCACTCACATACCCGCTGTAGAAGTCCAAGCTGTACGCGTAGTTGCTATTGTAGTACGTGGCCGACCAGTAGTTGCCGCCGGAACCAACGCTGTAGACCGAAGTCCATTCATTTGATTCATCTCCCATTCACCTATATATTCTCT
>CALAVA010000036.1 GCA_937892025.1 uncultured Bacteroidales bacterium | reverse complement strand
GTGTCCAAGTTTCAAGAAATCCCGAATAAGCAATTTCGCTTCTTCCTATTCTATGATGTACAAACTAAAATTTATTTTTTTTCTATTATCTATTTTCGTTAATATTTTCGTTAATTATAGCACCCTTCCACTATTGTGAAAAAATGCGTTGCAAAGATACATTTTTTTTACATAAGACACATAATATATAATAATAACAATAAAAATATGGTTATAAATTAGTTATATTCTTTATTTTTATCTTAAAACAGACAAAAGCATATTTTAAGGCCATATTTTTGACAGCAAAAACTATAATTCTATTTAAAATTGTGAAAAAGATTGGGGACTTATATAGCCAATAGACCACTAAAAGAATCTATAAATCACGTATTTTATTTTTCTTGTAAAATATATCAAACATTTTTTATATCTTTGCAAATTGAAATTTTTATATTTGTTCTTTTGTTTAATTGGTTGATTTTTAATCATTTAACAACTTTAAGAAAGTAGAAAAAATGAAATTTATACGCAAAAAAATCATTCAGACGGGTATATTTTGCACTACGCTATTCTATTTGTCTGCCTGTCAAAAAGATTTTAGTATAAATGCCGATTGCGAAAATTTTCCGATTGTCTATGCCTTATTTAATATAGACGAACAAGATTCTATGCAATATATCAAAATTTACAAATCCTATTTAACAGACAATGTATATGAAGGAGCGAAACAACTTTCATTATACTCTTATATGGATAGCATAGAAGTATCTGTAGAAGAATATAATAAAAAAGACATACTGCTTAGAACTATCACTTTTGACACAACAACTTCCATTCCCAAAGATTCAGGGATATTCTCCTACCCGACACAAATTCTATATGCCGCCCCTTTGAAATGCAACAAGGACTATACCTACAAGGTAAAGGTGTTCAATCCATACACAAAAATTTTAGTAGAAGGGACGACAAATGTTCCCGGTGTAATTTCCATATCGCAACCACATCATGGACTTATTCGTCCCACGTTTGTTTCTATTACGGACAATAATTTTGATGTTGCTTTCAAAACCACCGACAACGCTGTCGCTTACCAAATTGTTGCCAAATATTATTATGCCGAAATCTACAAGGATGGTTCCGTAATACACTGTCAACCTATCACTTGGAACATTGGTACAGCAACAACCACTGAGGCACAAGTTTTACATAAAATGTCAGTATCAACAGGTAGTGGCTTTTTCAGAGCCATAGCCAACGGCGTTGAAGACAATGAAAATGTTATCCGTCGTTACACCGATTCTATTGTTTTTGAAATACAAGCAGCCGCTATAGATTGGTACAATTATTTATTGGCAACCAAACCCATTTCTACCATTAATCAAGAACGAATTGCATATACCAATATAAAAGCCTATAATATAGAATCTAATGAAGAGGCTTATGCCATAGGTTTTGTGTCTGCAAGAAGTGTTTCAAGATTAACTTTTGATGACTTATTAAAACCCGGTTCAAGAGATTCATTGTTTAATGGACGTTTTACCGGACACCTAAAATTTTCTGATATACATTAAAATCACTATGAAAATAAATTGGCTACATAAAATCCAAGAAAATCTAAAAGAACAATACCGACTCGTTGTTCTTCATAATGAAACATTGGAGGAAAAAAAATCGTGGCAATTTACTTTATATCGCTTTTTTATTGCTATCGCACTATTGATTATCATTTTAATAAGCCTAACCATTGCCATTATTTCCTTTACTCCATTAAGAGAATATATTCCCGGATATGGCAATGCCAAACAAGCCCAACAATTAAGGATACTTTCCAATAAATTAGATTCATTGGAACTAATTTACAATCAATATGATTACTACGAAAAGAATGTAAGAAATATTTTTGATGGAAATATTTCTTATCAATATGACACAACAATCATAGACTCCATCAAAAATATCCAATCCGCTAAAACTTCATTAAGTTTAAGCAAAACAGATAGTATTCTATTAGAATTGGATATTACCCCTCCGACAAAAATATCAAGGGCAACGACACAGCACAACAAGGACAATATAGCCCAAGATGATAAGTTATTTTTTACTCCCATTTATGGGATTATTACAGCCAATACTGCTATGCAGCAAGGTATTGTCTTAGACAGCAAGACAAAATCATCGGTGTATGCTCCCAAATCGGGAACAATTATCTTGCAAGAACAAGATATGAATGGCAACAAACTTATCATTATCCAACACCAAAGCAACGCATTGAGTATTTTACATTTACCTTATTGCAACCCATTAGTTACAACAGGACAGTTTGTAAAAGAGAAACAAGTAATAGCCATTCTTACCAAAGACCAAAAAGTGCAGTATGAATTATGGATTGACGGGAAAGAAGTTAATCCTCAAGATTATATATTATTTTAGTATGACAGAAAAAATAAAAACTGAAGAAGAAGTTCCATTGAAAATCATTTATGAAGACAATCATTTAATTGTTATCAACAAACGCAGTGGCGACATCGTACAATCTGATAAAACCAACGACCAACCACTTCCTGAAAAGATAAAAGCGTATATAAAAGACACATACCATAAAAATGGAAATATTTATTGTGGTGTAATACATCGTATAGACCGCCCTGTCAGTGGAGTTGTCATCTTTGCAAAAACATCAAAAGCACTTGCTCGAATGAACCAACTTGTTCATGATAGACAAGTAAAAAAAATATATTGGGCTATCGTCAAACAAATACCTGCTGAACCAGAAGGTCATCTCACCCATTATTTGTTCAGAGATGAAAAACGCAATAAAACCTTGGTTTCCACAACTCCCAAAGACGGCTACCTAAAAGCGGAATTAAAATACAAACACATAGCCTCCTCAGACCTCTATCATTTGTTGGAAGTTGAATTGATTACAGGGCGTCATCACCAAATAAGAGCACAATTATCTGCAATCGGCTGCCCAATTAGAGGCGACTTAAAATACGGATTTCCACGGTCTTGTGCTGACGCTTCCATAGGATTACACGCTCGGAGTTTAACTTTTATTCATCCTGTTAATCTACAAACAATAGAAATTGTAGCAGACCCGCCTAAGGATAAATTGTGGAACCAATTTTGTAATATTCTAAATATTACTCGGAACGAACAATAATTTGCTGTTGCCGTTTAACAGAATCTTCATGAATAAGATGTAAAATTTGCTCAACAAGTTCCGGGCTAACTCCTTGTTGAAGAGCATCATTATGAACATTTTGCAATATCGTTTGCCAACGGTCCATTTGAAGAATGGGTACATGATTTTTTTTCTTGTATAAGGCAATTTCTTCTACTATTGCATTGCGTTTAGCCAACAAAGATACCAATTCTTTATCAATTTCATCAATACTCAAACGAAATGGCAACAAAGCATTATTTGTTTGATTATCATCTGCTTGTAAATAACACAAATTACCAATAAGTTTTCTAAATTGTTCAAAATTCAATTGCTGTTGGTTATCACTCAAGGCTTCAGATGGCTTAGCATGCACTTCCACCATCAATCCATTAACATTCAAATAAATGGCTTTTTGAGTTAGTTCTTCCACCAAAGTATTTTTTCCTGCAATATGGCTGGGGTCAAAAATAATAGGAATATGTTTATCCAAACGCATAAATTCAAATAATTGCGACCATGCAGGTTCATTACGATATGGAAAAGCATATTGCGAAGAAAAGCCTCTAAATATAGCGGCCATTTTGTTGATTCCAGATTTATAAAATCGTTCAAAATTGCCATACCAAAGTTTAATATCCGCCATGACAGGATTTTTTATCATCATAGCAATGTCGCAACCTTTGCTACTCTGAGCGATTTCTTGAACGAGAAAAGGATTGACACTAGTTCTTGCTCCTATCCAAAAACAACGAATATCATATTTCATGGCCATTTCCAAATGTTGTGGTGTTCCCACTTCAATACAAATGGGTATTGCATAGTTTTGTTGTAATTGTTGCAACCACGGCAATGCTTTTTCGCCCAATCCTTCAAAAGTATTTGGAGAAGAACGTGGTTTCCATACACCACAGCGAAACATCTTTACCTCTTTGTAAGATTTTAACTCCTCAGCAATGGAAAAAATCTGTTCCTTACTTTCCACGCTACAAGGCCCTGCTATAACAAAAGGCTTGTGTTCACTTTTTACAATAGGCAATATTTTCATCTTACCGCTTATAATCCGCTATTTTTTTTTCTAATATATATCCTTTATTGGTTACAAATTCACCTCCAATGGCCGTTTTTTCTGTATGATTTACATATTGATACACCAATCCTACGCCTTTGGCATAATCTTCTTTTTCTGTATCCTCATTAATTGTTGTTTGATAAGAATGTAAGTTTACGCCCACGCAATCCTCAAAATATTGGTCATTAATAACTTGTGGCTGCTTATAAAATTCAAGACTTGCATTTTGATATTTCACTCCCAAAGATATTATACTTGTATTAGGATAGTGAGTGGTATAAAAAACAGTTGAATCTATATATAAATATTCATTCCATGTAGAATTTTCTTGAAGTGGAAAAATCATTTTACAAAAAGTCAAATTTTCTTCATTTCGCAACACACTTTTATTGTCTTTTCTCAAAAAGCACACTCTTTGT
>CALAVA010000035.1 GCA_937892025.1 uncultured Bacteroidales bacterium | reverse complement strand
TATTGGTGCCACATTTGCAAAAATTAATATTAATGCATTTATTTTACTGAAAATTACAATTGAGTTATGCCAGAAAAAAATATTTATGAAGCGTTGTTGTCGAAAGACACTTGTTTGTCTGTTATAGGTTTAGGGTATGTAGGTTTGCCTATTGCTTTGGAATATGCCAAATCAATAAAAGTAATTGGTTTTGATATTAAACCAGAGCGAGTGGAATTGATGAGAAAACACATTGACCCGAGTAATGAATTAGAAACATCTGATTTTGATAATAGTGATATAACTTTTACTTCTAACGAAGAAGATTTGAAAAAGGCTTCATTTCATATTGTAGCTGTGCCAACTCCGATAGATAAACATTGTTTACCTGATTTGACACCGCTATTGTCCGCAACTCGTTCGGTGGGTAGAAATTTAAAAAAAGGAGATTATGTAGTTTATGAATCTACTGTATATCCCGGTTGTACAGAAGAAGACTGCGTGCCAATATTGGAAGAATTGTCTGGATTGAAATTCAACGTAGATTTTAAAGTTGGTTTTTCTCCAGAGAGAATCAATCCCGGCGATAAAGAACATTCTTTACAAACCATCACAAAAATTGTCAGTGGTTCTTGTCCTGAATCTTTAGACAACATCGCTAAAGTGTATAGCCTTGTGGCCAAAGCAGGTATATTCAAAGCCTCTTGTATCAAAGTGGCAGAAGCCGCTAAAATAATTGAAAACACTCAAAGAGATGTCAATATCGCTTTGATGAATGAATTATCCTTAATTTTCAATAAAATGGGAATTAATACCTTTGAGGTATTAGAAGCCGCTGGTACAAAATGGAATTTCTTGAAATTTTTTCCCGGTTTGGTGGGCGGCCACTGCATTGGCGTAGATCCATATTATCTAACCTTTAAAGCAAAAGAATATGGACATTATCCCCAAATTATAGAATCTGGTAGGAGCATAAATGACCACATGGGGGCATACGTAGCAACAACAACTATCAAAAAAATGATTTCTTTGGGAATGCCCATTAAAGATAGCCACGTTTTAGTGATGGGGGCGACATTTAAAGAAAATGTCAGTGACATTAGAAATTCCAAAGTAGCAGACATTATCCATGAATTGCAAACATACGGCGTTATTGTTGATGTTATTGACCCATACGCTGATAGTGATGATTTACACCATGAATATGGTTTTGCCTTAACAAAAAATATTCGCAATGATTATAAGGCTATCGTATTGGCTGTTAATCATAAAGAATATGCCAATTTACCTGAAGAATATTTCCAAAAAATGACCCAAAACAATGCAGTCTTTTTTGATGTAAAGGGCATATATAGAGGTAAAATCAAACATTTGGCTTATATTAGTTTATAACATGATTACTTTTTTTCATTAAAAAATCCTATCCGCTTGGATAGGATTTTTTTTATAAAAAACTTAACACAAAAACAAACAATAATATTTTTTTAAAAGAAATGGAAACTAATAATTAGGTTGTAAACAACGATAAAATTTGGCGGAGAAAGAGGGATTCGAACCCCCGGAGCTGTTACACTCAACGGTTTTCAAGACC